>NZ_CAUUWA010000055.1 GCF_963548695.1 uncultured Fretibacterium sp. | reverse complement strand
AAGGCAGAGGACTGCAAATCCTTTATCCCCAGTTCGAATCTGGGTGCCGCCTCCATAGTACAGTCTCTCCCTGTTCGGTCTGGTTTGCAAATCCAGTTTTGATGAGGGGTTTTTGTATATTTAAAGTCCGTTTTAGTTCGGAACAATCCCATTTAAGCAGTAATAAAACCGTGTAGGATACCGTGGAGAGGACACCAGCTAACGGACATCTCTCCATGATCTTAAAAAAAGTAACCTAAATCCGCAGGTTGCGATAACCTTATAAAGTGCGCTGTTGCATAGATTGAGCCAACTCTCATTTTGTACTCGTCAGGTGCAGCGGAAAGCGTGCAAAACCTGTCTTTACCACACGTTAAAAATTTTGTCTGCGCTTTTGGGCGGCGGGACGGCCCTTGACAGAGGGGGGCCCTGCCTGTATCATACGCACCACAATCGAATAGGACTTGCGACATCATCAAGAGCGGCGGAGGGAAAGGCCCTATGAAGCCGCGGCAACCCTTGCGAGAGCAAAACGGTGCCAATTCCTGCAGGTATATATCCTGGGAGATGATGGGTGCTTGCAGCGGAGTTTGTCCGTCGTACAAAGCCCCTTCCTCGCGGAAGGGGCTTTTTCGTGTTCGGCGCGGGCGTCGGGATGGGAGAGGTGAAAGGGTTTTGATTGTTCTGGAGAATGTGTGCAAGGATTTCGACACGGAGGGGGGATGTTTTCACGCCCTCAGGGAGGTGAGCCTCTCGATACGCAAGGGGTGCGTCTACGGCATCATCGGGCGGAGCGGTGCGGGCAAGAGCACCCTGGTGCGCACGATCAACCTGTTGGAGCGGCCGACGTCCGGCCGGGTGACCGTTGCCGGCGTGGACCTGTCGGCCCTGTCTCCCGCGGAGCTTCGCCGTGCGCGGCGCGGCATCGGCATGATCTTCCAGGGTTTCAACCTGCTCTCGTCCCGCAGTGTGGCGGGAAACGTCGCGTTTCCCCTGGAGCTCGCGGGTTGGGACGCCGCGCGCATCGCGGCTCGCGTGGACGAGCTGCTGGAGCTGGTGGGCCTGGGAGGGAAGCGGGACGCCTATCCTGCGCAGCTCTCCGGGGGACAGAAGCAGCGCGTCGGCATCGCCCGGGCCCTGGCCCCGGAGCCCAAGATCCTGCTGTGCGACGAGGCGACGTCGGCCCTCGACCCCCAGACGACGCGGGAGGTCCTGGAGCTCCTGCGTGACATCAACCGCAAACTGGGCCTGACGGTCGTCCTGATCACCCACGAGATGGCGGTCATCAAGGAGATCTGCGAGGAGGTGGCCGTGCTGGATGCGGGACGGGTGGTGGAGTCGGGAGCGGTCTTCAAGGTTTTTACGGTGCCGCAGTCCCCGGTGACGCACGAGCTTGTGGCGAGCGTGATGACGCGGGACATCCCCCAGCATTTTGCGGCGCTGGACTTTTTGCAGGAGCCCGAGGCGGGTTGCGGGCTCCTGTTGCGCGTCTCCTTCCTGGGCGATACGGCGGCGGAGCCGATCATATCGGGGGTGGTCCGCAGGTTCGGCGTGGATGTGAACATCCTCTACGGCGCCATCGATCACATCCAGGGGGTGCCCTATGGGACGCTGGTGGTGGAGCTCTCCGGCAACGGGAACCGGGATGCCGCGATGGAGTATCTCAGAAATCTGAATCTCGGACTGGAGGTGATCGGCTATGTCCGCCGCAATCTGGGGGCTTCTGTGGCAGGCGTCGTGTGAGACGCTTTATATGATAGGGCTGTCGGGGCTGCTGGCCTGCGTGGGGGGGGGCCCGTTGGGCGTGCTGCTGGCCGTGACGTCCTCCGGAGGGCTGATGCCCAGACCCTGGCTGAACCGCACAGTGGGGTTCGCGGTCAACGCGACGCGGTCCACGCCCTTCATCATCCTGATGGTGGCGATCATCCCGCTGACCCGGCTGATCGTGGGACGGTCCATCGGGACCTCGGCGGCCGTCGTCCCCCTGGCCCTGGCGGCCCTGCCGTTCATGGGACGGCTTGTGGAGAGCGCATTGAACGGGGTGGACGGCGGGGTCGTCGAGGCGGCTCAGGCGATGGGCGCGTCGCCCTCGCAGATTGTCCGGAAGGTCCTCTTTCCCGAGGCCGTGCCCGACCTGCTGCGTGGCGTCACGCTGATGCTGGTCAACCTGGTGGGGTACTCGGCCATGGCGGGTGCGGTCGGGGGCGGCGGGCTGGGGGACCTGGCCATTCGTTTTGGCCACCAGCGGTTCCGGCCGGACATCATGCTGGCGACCATCGTCGTGATGATCGTCATGGTGCAGGCTATCCAGACCGCCGGGGACTGGACGGTTCGGGCGGTGCTGCGCCGCAGGGGTATGGAGGGATAGTGGAGATGGAGGGATAGCGGCGTTTTGCAGTCTTTGTGCTTTGCGTGATGGGGTCCAGGGGAGCTCGCTCCCCTGGTGAGGGTGCGGGGGCGAAGCCCCTGCGGCGTTTCGCTGGGTTGAGTTCGTTTGTATGGTTAAGGAGGTTGTCGTTGTGTTGAAGAAGTTTGAGGTTATGTTGAAGAAATTTGGGGTTGTGTTGGCTGCGTTGTTTGTCCTTTTCCTTGGGGTCGGGTGTGCGGAGGCGGCGAGGATAAAGCTGGGTGTGGATGGGGGCCCGCATGAGGAGATCGGCGAGCTGGTGCAGAAGCTCGCGGCCGAGAAGGGGCTCGAGGTTGAGCTGGTGCGCTTCTCGGACTTTATCCTTCCCAACGCCGCGCTGGCCGATGGGGATATCGATGTCAATTCCTTTCAGCATCTCCCGTATATGGAGGAGATGATGAAGGACCGTGGGTACAAGCTGGTCTCGATCGGCAAGACGGTATTGATGCCTTTGGGGGTCTATTCGGAGACCGTGAAGAGTCTTGATGCGATCAAGAACGGCATGACGGTCGCGATCCCTAATGATCCCAGCAACGGGGGGCGCGCGCTGCTCCTGCTCCAGGACCGCGGGCTGATCGAGGTCGACCCGTCTAAGGGGCTTCTGCCGACGGTACTGGATGTTACGAAAAACCCGCATGAATTTAAGTTTGTGGAGCTGGAGGCTGCCCAGATGGTGCGGGCTATACGGGACTCGGATCTCTCGGTGGTCGTCACGAACTACGCCGTGGAGTCGGGGCTGGTCCCTGCCCGGGACGCTTTGTTCATCGAGAGCAGCAAATCCCCCTACGTCAACATTATCGCGGTGCGGGAGGGCGAGGAGGGCCGGCCGGAGTTCAAGACCCTGGTCGAGTGCTACAACAGCGACGCGGTGAAGGCGTTCGTGGACGAGAAGTACAAGGGGGCTATCGTCTGCGCCTGGTAGGGCGCCGGGAGCCTCGAAAAAAGTAGAGGAAGTTTCAGCGAGGAGCCGCCCCCGGGCGGCTCCTCCCATCTCCTTCGGCGGCGTTTTGTTATAATGAAAATAGAGCCCGGTTCGTCGAGCCGGGGATACGAAGGGGCAAGCGCGACTCCTTTTTGATGGAGTCCGATCGACGGAGGGCGCGGGCGTTCCCTCGAGGAGAGGAATGGGAGGACATCATGGCCGATGTGGGAAAGACGTTTAAGCTGAGGGCGGAGGAGCGCGACGCCTACTCCTTCGAGTACACGGTGGGGCGGCACAGGCTGCTGATGAGCCGGACGATGAAGTCCGATTCTCTGCCGGTGGTCGGGTTCTGCCCCGTGGACCTGCTTCTTGCGGGGATAGCGGGATGCCTTGGGATGACCATCCGGGCGACGATGGAGGAGAAGGGGCTGGCTTACGAGGATCTGCGGATCGAGATCGAGGGGGTGCGTTCCCCGGGTACCGGCCGCTCCGCTCTCGATACTGTCAGAACAAAGGTCTTCATGAGGACCGGGGCGTCCCTTGAGCAGGTTCGGGCCGTCGTGGAGGAGAGCGAAGCAGACTGCACGGTGCGCAGTACGATCGACCATGCTCCCGTCTTCGAGACGGAGGTCGTGTTGGAAAGTTGACGGCCTTCCGCGTCCGCGGTGCGCCCGGGGGCTCTGCTTGCTGGGCCTGGCCGTTTGAAACGGAGGTTTTTGATATGTGGAACAACAATCGTTATGGGATGCTCCTCCTGGCGGCGCTTTTGTCGCTTTGCTGCGCCGTCCTTCCGGCGGCGGCGGAGCCGGTGTCCTACGACATCGCCGGTCGCTGGATGATCGAGGGCGAGGGCTACGGGGAAAAAAGGGTGCGCGTTCAGCTGGCCCTCGATGGCACCCTGGACATCCAAACGGGGGTCGTCGAGGGGAGACGCTGTATCACAGGCTACGACCTGTGGCTTCGCATCGACGCCTCCCGGCTGAACATCAAGGCCTGGACGGAGCGATACCGCGAGACCCTGCACGTTCCCGTCCCCCTTCCGGACCTGCAGCCGACGTTGAACAAGCCGTTCTCCCTGCCGGCGGTGAGGACGAAGGAGGGGTTGATCTACAAGGTGACGCTCACCTCCGTCACCTCCGGGAAGGTGGACATCTACGGAACGATCGATCTGGATGTCATCGGCAGGACGGAGATCCAGTCGACCAGCGCGATCTGGAAGGAGGGGACGGGGAAGCCCAGGATCGACGACGTACAGAGCGGGTGCGGCCTCGGCCTGGGGATGGGGGCGATGCTCCTGATGGTTCCGCTGCTTCTGCCCCTCGCGCGGAGGCGCCGTCCCTGACCGTCCGTCCTCATCGAAAAGTTCATTCCTGACGGTATTCGACAAGAAGCTCCATATGCTTTGAGGTTCGAGCCATCTGCGATGTAAACGATGTCGGCATGGGAAAATCTTGTGATCCACGAATAACAGAGTGGCCAATGCCGGAACTTTTAAGGCGGGGCTTTTTCAGGATGCCGTCAGGAATGAAATAACGTGCCACTTGTCAAGCTCCTTTTCCCTCTTCTCCTCTTTACATCGGGCACTTCATAACAGATTCTTCATCAGGGGGGCCAAAAAATCCGGCGCTTCCCTTTTGTTTTGAGACAACTTGATGTTATGAAAGAAATTGTCCTAAATCTCAGACGCTTCGATTCGAACACACAAACAAAGCAGAAGGCCGCCCTGTGGAGATGGGAGGAACGGCCTTCCGCCTGTTCAACAAAAACAGGGAAGCGCTGATTGAATCAGCGCTTCTTCAGGATTGAGCCTACCGCGCTTTTTTCCCGAATCGAGATGCCATGGGCACCAAGGCTAACGCCGCAAAGGAGAGAAATCCGGCATCGCATCCGCCGCTGCCGCTTTTCTTTTCCGTGTCGGGAGCAGGAGAGGTTTCCTTCATGCTCTTCAGCGGAATCCCCGAGGACGGTAGGGGCAGGCTCCGCTCCCCCGAACCGTCGGAGGGCGTGTAGAAGATGCCCGTGATCGCGGCCTTATCCCTGTCCGCCGTTTCGAATTCTCCGGAGGCCCTGAGCGTGTAGCGATGGGCTGCCGCGGCGGCCGTCCTTGTCTTTCCCGAGGAAACGGGAAGCAGCTCGGCCTTCACCGTTCCCTGCCGGAACCCCTGGGTCGTCAGGCGTATGTCCTTAATGCCGAGGCTCGTCTCGAAGCTGGCCGTGAAAACGACCTTGGTGACATTACCCTCCCGGGTCTCGCTGATACCCCAGTTCTGCGGGGACTTGAGGAAGTCTCCCAGCTCCTGTTCCTGCTGAGTTTCAGGCTTGGGAGTCTCCGGCTTCGGAGTTTCGGGCTTCGGGGTCTCCGGCTTGGGAGTTTCAGGCTTGGGAGTTTCGGGTTTTGGAGTCTCCGGCTCGGGTTTGTCGGGCTCTCCAGGTTCTGGAGCTTCGGGGGTGGGGGGAACCGGGTCTTTCGTTGTCTTCGAGACGACGAAGTTGCCGACGTTGGGCACCGCTGTCGCCCTGCCGATAAGCTCCTCCATGCTATCCTCGGTGATGTGAAGCGCGCCGGACCACCCCTTCAGTTCGTCGTGCATGACGTGGACTTCCCCGAACGCCGAGACCATCCCGGCCTTCGCGAACGTCTGCAGGTCGACGGAGGCGCTCTTCTTCTCCTTTTTTGCCAGTGGCCTGATCCTGTCCGCATAGGCCTTCAGGTTTGCATAGTCCCTGCGGCCAAGGTCCTCGGTCTCCGCGACCGTGCAGATCTCTCCCGTGGACTTGATCTTGATCTTTACGGTAAGCCGCTCGTTGTCCGAGGCCCCCGCGCTGGTTTCGACGTCGGCGACTCCCAGGGACTTCCAGAAGTCCGCGGGGTCCGCGCCCCTCAACATGGGCCCGACGGTGATGGAGGCATCGGCGGGCTTGAAGACGCCGTCGCTCCAAGCCTGGGAGGCGAACTGCGCGGCGCGGAATCCCGCGACGGCGTTGAAGACGACGTCGGAGCTGACGTTGGCGTTCTTCATAAGCTCATTGACGAGCGAGCCGAGCTGCAACTCCTTCCTGGAACCGTCCTGCCCCACGAAGACGAGGGAGTTGCCGTACAGGACGTCGTCCAGGCCCTTGTCCTTCGGATAATCGCGGACCTCGAAGCCTCCCAGGAAGGGCGAGACCTGCGTCAGGCCGGCCAGGCGCGTCTCCTCCTGTGCGGTGGACGCCCCCTTGCCCTTGAGCTCGAAATAGAGGGGCGAGAGCATCTTCTCCGTGGCGCGGAAGAGCAGGGACTTTCCCGTCGAGAGGGCCGAGACGCGGAACCATGCGTCGGCCAGCTTCAGGTCCTTCTCCGCGGTCAGGGACCCCGCGGCTCCGAGCACGATTCTGCCCTCGGGGACGCGCAGTCCTCCCGTCAGAAATTCCTTGACCTTCGGGTCGTTCCATCCCGTCTCGACCGTCACGTCGTCCGCGTGGAACTTCTTGTCCTGCCAGAGGCCGGATGCGATCTGGACCAGCCTGAAGAGCATCGTCTCCGTCAGGCCCCGATTCCGCCCCTTCAGCTCGAGGTTCCCTCCCGTGGACTTCAGGCTCCCATCCTGGACGAGGACCGGGACCCCGACGCCCTTCTCCAGGACCCGATACTCGTAGTCCTCAACCTTAGGCTGCTCGAGGACCCGCTCGAGCAAGTCACTCAGGCGCTCGGACTCCTTGTCCAAGGCCTTTTCCTCATCGGTCTGCAGCTTTTTGGGCCATTCCGTCTTCATTTGCTCGTTTAACTTGTTGAACACCTTCTCCTGCTCTTCCTCGGTAAGTTCGTTGAATTTTTTCCCCTGATGATCCGCTTTGAGGATCGCCTGGAGCAGCTCTTTCCGCAGATCCATCCAACGCGTTCTCAGCTTGGCGTTCCATTTCGCGGCAACCGTGAAGATGTCCTCGGCCACGTCCTTGATTGGCGTGCACAGGAACCGCTCGCCCGAGGAACGGGACCGCCCCGAGAATTGGAATTTCGGGGCCCCCGTAGTCATGGCGAAGCGCCAGCTCAGCCAGATGCCCTGGTCGGTACCCTCATAGTACTTCTCCCTCTGGAAGAAGTTCAGCGCGCACCCGAACAGCCATTCCGACCGCAGGGTAAGATCGTAGGGGCGAAAGACCTTCTCCGGGGACTGATTGCGCTCCAGAACCTGCATCAGACGATAGTTCATACGACGGTTTGCACAGCTCCCCATCAGGTCGAAGGAATCCCCTACCAGCTCTCCGCCGAATGTGCGGACCACCTTCATCTCGTTGGGGATCTGACCCTGTGCCGGAGGCTCCGCCGCGACGGGACGAGGTGTCCCCGCGAGCGCGAGCGCCAGCGCCAACAACACGCCAAACACTGCCAATACCTTCTTCCGCATTTCTCCACACGTTCCTTTCCGGGCGCCTCTGCACCCCATAATCCCTCTCCCCCGTGCCGACACACCCGGCCTGGGAGAGACGCTTAAGGCGGCGGCGGAGCTTCCGGCCCCGCTTTAACCGCCCGACCCTCTCCGCCTCCAAAAACTTCCAGAGGCGTATTGCTGTTTGTTGTTACAAACAGATAATAGGTCCCTTACGGAGCATTGTCAATCTCAAAGACGTGTCCAGTCTTCGATTGTAAATCAAAGACCCAAAAGGAGCCCCAAAGGGATGGCGGCTTCCCCAAGCCGCCATCCCTCCTTAACGGAAATTCCCCTCAACGAAAATCCCCCCGCCTGCGCGGGGGGATTCTTCATAACCATCTTTATAATCCTTTGTTCGTGTCCTCCGTGTCCGATCCTCAGCCGGCCTTCCTCACGTACAACTCCAGGATCTTCAGCACCATCGCGGTGGCCTTCTCCATCGCCTGCACGGGGATGAACTCGAAGCGACCGTGGTAGTTGTGCCCGCCCGTGAAGATGTTGGGGGTCAGGAGCCCGCGCCAGGAGAGCGCCGCTCCGTCCGTGCCGCCGCGCATCGGGATGATGAGCGGCGTGATGCCCAGCTCCTTCATCGCCTCTATCGCCGTATCCACGACGTGCATGTTCCCAACCATCTTGTCGGCCATGTTGTAATACTGATCCTTCATCTCCAGCTCGAACCGGTCCGCGCCGTACCTGTCCCGCATCCACTTCACGGCCCGCTCCATGAAGGCCTTGCGCTCTGCGAACTTTTTCGCGTTATGGTCGCGGATGATGAAGTACAGCTCGGCGGCCTCGGTCCTCGCCTCGAAGCGCGTGCAGTGGTAGAACCCCTCGTACCACTCCGTCGCAGCGGGAACCTCCGCGGGCGGGAAAAGCGACAGGAACTCGTGCCCCATCGTCACCGCGCTCAGCATCATGCCCTTGGCCGTCCCCGGGTGCACCGCCCGGCCCTTGATCCGCACCGTCGCGTTCGCCGCGTTGAAGTTCTCGTAGCACATCTCGCCGATGGGACCGCCGTCGAACGTATAGGCGAAGTCCGCCCCAAACTTCTCGATGTCCAGCAGTTTTGCCAGGTGCCCCACCTCCTCGTCGGGGGTGAAGGCGACCTTGACGTCGCCATGCTCGATCTCCGGGTGGTGAACCAGGTACTCCACCGCCCCCATCACCTCGGCCATGCCGGCCTTGTTGTCCGCGCCCAGCAGCGTGGTTCCGTCCGTCACCACGAGGTCCTGACCCTGGTAGTTATACAGGAAGGGGAAGTCCCGCGGGGAGAGCACCACGTCCTCCGCCTCGTTCAGGACGATGTCGCCGCAGTCATAGTCCTTCACCACCCGGGGCTTGACGTTCTTGCCGGTCAGCTCGGTCGCCGTATCCAGGTGCGCGATGAAGCCGACGACGGGCACTTTCTTCAAGGAGTTGCCGGGCAGCGTCGCCGTGACATAGGCGTGCTCCGTCACCTCCACGTCCTTCAAACCCAGCGCCCGCAGCTCCTCGGCCATCTCTTTCGCCAAAACGAGCTGCCCCGGCGTGCTGGGCACGGTGGGGGCATCCAGGACGGACTGCGTGTCGTAGGTCACATACTTCAAAAAACGTTCGAGCGTCGAATACATTGAATCATCCATCTCCTTACGGAAAAATCGGACATAGGGGGCTGCCGCCCCCCATCCCCCCCCACCCGGGGCCTCAGCCCCGGACCCCATATGAAAATACAGGCGGGGTTCGGGACAGCGCCCCGAGCTCAGGCTAACTCCCTTTTTGCAGCCTCCCCGCGAAGTGACAGGCCACGTGATGCCCGCTCAGGTGTTCCCGCAAGGGCGGGGTCTCCCGGCGGCAGATGTCCTGGCAGTACCGGCAGCGCCCCATGAAGCGGCAGGCGTCCGGGGGCTCGATGGGGCTCGGGACGTCGCCCTCCAGGATGATGCGCTCCTTCTTCACGTCCAGGCGCGCCACGGGGATGGCCGAGAGGAGCGCCTGGGTATAGGGATGCAGAGCCGTCGTGAAGAGCTCCTTGTAGTCGCAGAGCTCGACGACCTGCCCCAGGTACATCACCGCGATGCGGTCCGAGACGTGCTTCACCACGCTGAGGTTGTGGGAGATGAACACGTAGGTGTAGTGGAACTCGCGCTGGAGCTCGTTCAGCAGGTTCAGGATCTGGGCCTGGATGCAGACGTCGAGCGCGGAGACCGGCTCGTCCAGAACGATGAACTCCGGGTTCAGGGCCAGGGACCGCGCGATGCCAATTCGCTGTCGGCGCCCTCCGTCCAGCTCGTGCGGGTAGCTGTTCTCCAGCCGCTCAGCCAGGCCGACCGTGCTCATCAGCTCGCGGATGCGCTTGCGCATCTCGGCCTTGCTTCTGTAGACGCTGTTGACAATCAGGGGCTCGGCGATAAGCTCCCAGACGGAGAGCCTGGGGTTCAGACAGGAATAGGGGTCCTGGAAGACGATCTGCACCCTCCTGCGCAGCTCCTTCATCGTGGAGGCGTTCACCTTCGTCACGTCGGTGTAGCCGCCACCCTCCCCGTCCTGGAGCAGGACCTTGCCCGCCGTACTGTCCAAAAGGCGGATAAGACACCGGCCCAGCGTGGACTTGCCGCAGCCGGACTCGCCCACCAGCCCCAGGGTCTCGCCCTTCTCGATGTCGAAGCTCACGTCGTCCACGGCGTGAAGCATCCCCCGCTTGGTGCTGAAGTACTTCTTCAGGTTCTCGACCCGGATGTAGGGTCTGTTGTCCGTCGTCATCATCGTCACCTCACCGGCCCCATCATGCGCGCACGCACGGGACAGGACACGAAATGCCCCGGCTCCAGCTCGGCCGCCTCCGGCCGCACGCGGGAACACGACTCCTCGGCCATGGAGCAGCGCGGGTGGAACGCGCAGCCCGACGGGAGCTCCATCGGGTCCGGCATCAGGCCCGGGATGACCGACAGCTCCTCGACGTCCTCCTCCAGGTCCGGCACGGACTTGAAGAGCCCGATGGTGTAGGGATGCAGCGGGTTGTTGTAGAGGGAGCGCTTGTCCGCGTACTCCACCACCCGGCCGGCGTACATGATCGCCACCTTGTCGCAGATGTCCGCGACGATCCCAAGGTCATGCGTGATCAGGATCATCGAGGCGTTGAATTGCTGTTTCAGCCTCTTCATCAGCTCCAGGACCTGGGCCTGGATGGTCACGTCCAGCGCCGTGGTCGGCTCATCCGCGATCAAAAGCCCGGGGTCGCAGGCAAGGGCGATGGCGATCACCACACGCTGCTTCATGCCGCCGGAGAACTGGTGCGGATAGTCGTGCATCCGCTCGCGCCGGATGCCCACCAGCTCCAGCATGTCCCCCGCCCGCTCCAGGGCCTCCGCCTCGGAGACGTTCCGGTGCAGCCGGATCATCTCGGCGATCTGCCTGTCCACCGTCATGACGGGGTTGAGGCTCGTCATCGGGTCCTGGAAGATCATCGCGATCTTCCCGCCGCGGACGGTGCGCATCTCCGCCTCGCTCTTCTTCAGCAGGTCCTCGCCATCGAAGAGGATCTCCCCGGACCGCACCACGCCGGGCGGAGAGGGGATCAGACGCATGATGCCGAGCGCCGTGGTCGTCTTGCCCGCGCCCGTCTCGCCGACGAAGCCCAGGGTCTCCCCGCGCCCCAGCTGGAGGTTCAGGCCCTCCACCGCGTGCACCGTCCCGCTGTCCGTCACGTACTGGATCGTCAGGTCCCGGACCTCCAGCAGGAGGTCTTTCTCGTTTTTATTGTCCATTGACTTGGTTCCTCCCCTCCGCCCGCGTCAGCGCTTCAGCTTCGGGTCCAGTGCGTCGCGCAGGCCGTCGCCCAGAAAGTTCAGCGCGAGGATCGTGAACATGATCGCAAGCCCGGGGTAGAGCGTCAGGTGCGGGAAGTCCCGGATGTACTGCCGCCCGCCGGAGAGCATGGCGCCCCACTCGGGGTTGGGCGGCTGGATGCCCAGCCCGATGAAGGAGAGCCCCGCAGCGTTCAGGATCGCAGAGGCCACGCCCAACGTGGACTGGACTATGATCGGGGCCATGCTGTTGGGGATGATGTGCTTCAGGATGATGCGCAGGTCGGAGCTGCCGACGGACCGCGCCGCCTCGACGAACTCCATGCCGCGAATGGAGAGCACCGATCCGCGCACGATGCGGGCGTAGGTCGGCACCGCCGAGACGCCCACCGCAATCATCAGGTTCATGAGGTTGGCCCCGAGGGCCGCCACGATGGCGATGGCCAGCAGGGTCTGGGGGATGGAGAGCAGCACGTCCATCACGCGCATGATCCCGTTGTCGATCCAACCGCCGTAGTAGCCGGCCGTCGCACCCAGCATTCCCCCAATGACCAGGGCGATGCCCACGGCGATGAAGCCGACCTGCAGGGAGACGCGGGCGCCGAAGATCAGGCGGCTCAGGATGTCGCGCCCAAACTCGTCCGTGCCCATCCAGTGCTCCGCGGACGGGGTCTCGAACTTGCGATCCAGATCCTGCTTCGCGAAGTCGTAGGGGGCCAGGAAATTGGCAAAGACAGCGCAGAAGATCAGCAGCAGAATGACCGCCAGGCCGAACATGGCCAGGGGGCTCTTGCTCAGCCGGAAAATGACCTCGGCGAAGGGGCCGCGCCGCCTGCGCCCCGTGCCCTTCACGGGAGTGTCCAGGGCATCCGTATTGGCGTTCGTCATGATGTCTCCTTCCTACTTGTACTGCGCCTTGATGCGCGGGTCGATGTAGGCGTAAACCAGGTCGACCAGAAGGTTCACGATGCTGAAGGCGATCGCGATGAAGAGCACCCCGCCCTGGACCACGGGGTAGTTGCGCTGCATGATCGAGGTGACCATGAGGCGGCCGATGCCGGGGATGGCGAAGATGGACTCCGTCAGAATAGCCCCCGCCAGCAGGTGGCCGAACTGGAGTCCACAGAGGGTGACCACGGGGATCAGCGCGTTGTGCAGCGCATGCACCCAAATGACGACGGACTCCTTCTGTCCCTTGGCACGGGCGGTGCGGATGTAGTCCGCGCGGATGACCTCCAACATCGAGGAACGCGTCATGCGCGTCACCATGGATATGGCCTGGGCCGACAGCGAAACGGCCGGCAGGATCATGGCCTTGAACGTGCCGAACCCGGAGGAGGGCAGCCAGCGCAGGTGCACCGAGAAGAGCAGGATGAGCAGCAGGCCCAGCCAGAAGACCGGCATGGACAGGCCGATCATGGCGAAGATCATCGTGACGGTGTCGAAGAGCGAGTACTGCTTGATCGCGGAGAGTATCCCGCAGGGGAGCCCCACCAGGATGGCGATCACCATCGCCAGGGCCGAGAGCTTCAGCGTGGCGGGGAACGCGGCCAGGACCTCCTGGGCGACCGACCGCTTGGTGACGTAGGAGCGACCGATGTCCCCCTTCGTCACGGCCTTCCAGACGTAGTTTCCGAACTGTATCAAAAAGGGGTCGTTCAGCCCCTCGCGGTTGCGGAACTCCTGGACCGCCTCCTCGGTGGCCAGGTCCCCCAGAATCATGCGCGCCGGGTCGCCGGGCGTCAGGTAGAGCAGGGTGAAGACGCAGAAGGCCACGCCGAGCAGGACGGGGATCAGGAACAGGACACGGCGAACGATGTATCGTAACATCGCGAAACATCCTTCCTTTCCATGGAAAAATTCTTCATGGAAAAATTCTTCATGGGAAATTTCTTCTCCACGGCAAAATCTCCTTACGGTCGTTTAGATGCGTCGGCAGGGAGGGTAAGAAAAGCCCTCCCTGCCGACAAGAAAACCCCTCGGGGGACAAAAACTTTCTGTCCCAGGGACGTTCAAGCGCGCGCTACTCCTCGAAATAGACCGTGGCGAAGGTGTGGACGTCGAAGGGACTGCTGATGAACCCCTTGACGGACTTCTGGACCCCGACGAGGGACTCGTCGTTATGCAGAAGGATCATCGGGCACTGCTCGTTGATGTAGAGCTGCATGTCCCTGTAGGCCTTCTCGCGGTCCGGGCCGTCGGGCATGGCCCGCCCCTTGGACAACAGCTCATCCAGCTTCGCGTCGCTGAAGAAGGTGTAGTTCGTGCCCGCCCCGGTCTCGAGCAGTCCGGCCACGGCGTAGTCCGGATCGGGGACGGAGAGCCCCCAGCCCAGGAGGAACAGGTCGTGAGTCTTCTTCTGAAGGCCCTGGATATAAGCCCCCCACTCCAGGACCTTGATCTCGGCGTCGATGCCCAGCTCCTTGAGCTGAGCCTGGATGATCGTCGCCATATCGACGCGCTCCTTACGCTCGTTGGTCCAGATCTCGAGCTTCAACCCCTTGGGGTCGACTCCGGCCTCCGCGAAGAGCTTCTTGGCCGCCTCGACGTCCCGCGCGTGCGCCGGGAGCTCGGCGTCGATGGAGTATTTGATCCCATCCGGAATCAGCGTGCGCGGCGTCTTCCCCACGCCGCGGAAGACGGCCTTCTGGATGCCAACGGTGTCGAGCGCCATACTGAAGGCGCTGCGCACGCGGGGGTCGTCGAAGGGCTTCTTGGTCGTGTTGAAGCCCATGTAGGTGGTGGAGGCCAGGGGCTTGCGCTGAAGGACCAGGGCCTCGTTCTCCTCGATGCGCGAGATGTCGTTGTTGATCATGGGGTAGGCGATGTCCACCTCGCCGGTCTCGAGTCCGACCGTGCGCGCCGTCGGCTCCGGGATGGAGCGGAGCACGAGGGTCTTGAACTTCACCTTATCGTCCCAGTAGTCGTCGAAGCGCTCCAGAGTGTACCGGTCGCTCTTCTGCCAGCTCAC
>NZ_CAUUWA010000054.1 GCF_963548695.1 uncultured Fretibacterium sp. | reverse complement strand
GAAAGTAGCTTACCATAATGGCCGCTCTTTCATGTAACTTATTCTACGAGGAGGCGATGAAACGTGAAAATGCGGTCCGTTTGCTGGGTACTCCTTTTTATCTCGGGGGCGTTTCTGCTGTCGTCGTTTCTCATCTCATTTTTTGGGAAGCAGGGGGTAGGCGGCCGGATTGTCCTGCCTGAGGGAGTCTCTGTAGAACTGTCTTCCCTGACCGTTTCTCTATCGTTCCACGATGAGGAGACGAAACCGGCGTCCAACGGGCGCTTCGGCCCTCTGGAACTGCCCCGGGACGAGATGTGCAGCCTGCATACCTTTCTGCCCCCGCGCAAAGGCAAGGAGGAGGCACGTTTTTTTTTGAGCGGTCTCTACATCCCCGGGGACGAGACGGTGACGATCGACAGCATGAGCACGGCGCTGACGATGATCTGGCCCGTGGTGTCGGCCCACAGACCCGTAAAGGATCGGGAAGCGGAGGTCCGAAGAGTGCTGTTGGCGCTGCCGGAGGTTCGGAGATTGGGTCGCCTCGTCGCCGAAGGGTTGTCCAGAGACCCGGATTACCTGACCTCCCAACTATCGGAGCACTCGGCTCGGACCACACATTTGCCTGATGTGCCGCAGGAGCTTTTCGAGGCGGCAAATGCCGCCATTGAAGCGGGATTCAAAGCCCTGCACGACCCGTGGGCTCCTGTTGGGCTCAGACTGCCGAATACGGATCCGGGGCCCATGAGGACATTCAAGAGCGATACGGACGGGGATGGAGTTCCCGACGTCTGGGACGCCGGTCCGCTCGACCCGTCGCGGGGTACCTACCCGGAATACGCGGAGACCGAGACGGGGTGCGCTTCAAACAATGGCATCGACACTGCGGAATGCAGGGACGCCCCCGCCGCGATGCCCGCCGCCATGTCGGGCGTCGTGGACAACAGCGCCGGCTGTGACAGCGACTGTTTTGCGATCCGCTTCGACAGGGCGGGGGCCCATTCGGTCCTGGTCGCCCACACGCCGTTCATGAACCCCATCCTGAGCGTCGAGACGGGGAAGAACGAGGAGCCCCTGACCGTTTTCAATATGCCGGGCCTTCTGGCCAGCGACTGGACGTGGGCACAGTGCGACATTCCTCGCCCCGGGGTGTACTGGTTCACCATTATGACCCTGGCGGAGACCGCACAGAAGTGGCGTTACCGCGCGCTGGTCTTTCAGGATGATTACGCCGACGGCATCCCGGACGAGCTGCACGACCTTCTGGGCATGGACAGGGGGTATGAGGACACGGATGACGACACCCTGCCCGACCTCATGGAACTGCTGACCGTCCTGCGCCGTCTGGAGCCGTACCGCGAGGCCGGAACCTTTTCCGACTCCGTCTGGCGGAATGCGGTCAACCCCGGCAACTCTCCCAAGGGCGCCGTGTGGCTGGACCGGAACTCCGACGCGGACGGCGACGGCATCCCCGACTTCGTTGAATATTACCCCTTCGACAGGATCTTGTCATTCAAACTGCCCTTCGAGCAGTTCTTTCCCCGCAACGACACGGACGGCGACGGTATCCCCAATTTTCTCGATACGGACAGCGACGGCAATGGCGTGCCGGACGATGTGGAGGGGATGTTCAGAGGCGGACGCCCTGCGGACACGGATGGGGACGGAGTTTTCGATTACAAGGACAGGGATGACGACCAGGACGGTCTCCTGGACGTGAACGACCCCGACCGGCTGAGGCCGACGAAGCTATGGAATGTGCATCGGATGCCCCGCGTGTCGTTCTTCAACCCGGCGCGGGAGGTCCCTGACGTTATCGCTCCGGGGGAGGAGATTGAGGTCCGGTGCGAGGAACTGAGGAAGGCAAACGCGGAGGATACCTGGATCGTGCTGCGCGAATCGCTGAAGGAGCACTCCGATCCTCTGAACGTGAGGCCGCGCCTTCTGGACGGCGACAAGGCTGTCTTTTTGTGCCCGAACGAGGTCTCCGAGGGCGCCTGGGTCGTTTCCCTGTCGATCGGAGGACGCAGGAACTACGGCGTGGAGGTCCAGAGCCTCCGCTCCCGCGTTCCGGTCCTGCACTCCATCACGCGTATTGGGACGGACAAACTGAGAGTGGAGGGAGAGAACCTGGATGTCGCCCTTCAGGTCGTGTTTGCGGGGGGTGTCGCGGCGGTGGACAATTCAAACGGGGCCGCCGATTTTTTCGAGGTATCTGTTCCGGAGAAGGCGGTTTCCGGCCCCGTGCATCTCTCCAGCCGTTTCGGCAATAGCGCGTCCCTCGATTTTTCGGTCGGAAGGGCTGTCATGGGGCGGATTACCCTGCCCAGGGGGGCGCGGGTGGACATCGCCTCCTCGACCGTCTGTGGGCTGGGGAACATGAGGGTGAAGCCCTCGGCGGACGGAAATTTCGGTCCCATTGCGATATCGCGGGAGAGCTCGTGCGTGGTGAGGGCCATCTTTTCTACCTCGGGGGATGAGGTCTCTCTCGGCTTGCTGAGCGGGCTCTGGATTTCGGGCGACGAGACGGTCGAGATCGACTGCATGAACGATGCCTTGGCCTCGGTCTGGGTTTTCCTCAAGGTGCATTCGATGTTGAGGGAGGGGCGTGAGGCGGAGGACCGAGAGCGTCTGTTGGGCCTCCCCGAGATTCGGGCGCTGAGCGGTGCCGTTGCGGAAAGGCTCTGTAAAGGGGAGACCCTGCCGATAATTCAAAAAATAGAGAGGGCCTACCGGGCCGCGACGGAGGCGGCGGTAGAGGCGCTGGGTGGGAAGACGAAAAAATGACGCCGCTGCGTTTTGTGCTGGGGCTTCTGTGGCTGGCGGGGGCGGGGGCGCGTACCTTCAGGGGCTGCCGGCAGGGGGCCCTCACGGAGGCGGTGCAGCCCACCGGCTCCGCCGGCGGGCTCGATCCCTGCGATTTTTTCCGTGATGCGCGTGGCCTAACGAGGGCCGGAGTCCTTTCCGTGCCGGCAGCAGCCGTGCCCATGACGCTCCGCCCCGCCCGGGCCGCACGCCCCGCAGATGCGGTAGGTCCCGCCCTCGATCCGGAGCTCCCTGGCGTTGACCAGAAAATCCGCAACCTTGGCGCGGGCGCGGTCGTAGATGGCCTGGACCGTCGTTCGGGCGACCTGCATGCGTCCGGCGCACTCCTCCTGGCTCAGCCCCTCCAGGTCGATGAGGCGAAGGGCCTCGTACTCGTCCACCGACAGGACCACGGGGTCGCCCGCGGCGCACTCCCGTTCCCCGGATGCCGGGGCGAAGCGGGAGCAGCAGGGCATTGCGGAGACAGACCGCCGTTTCATTGGCCGGGGCATCGGATGGGCCTCGAACGCCTCAGGCTTCCGCCGCGGGGGAGTCCGCGGCTTCACCCTCCTGGGAACAGCTCCCCTTGTCTTTCTCTCCCGCGCCGTGACCGTGCCCGCAGCCGCCTTCATTCCTCTTTCCGTGGCAGTGTCCTTTGCCCCCGCCGCTTTCGTTCCCCTCTCCCGTGCCGTGACCGTGCCCGCAGCCGCCTCCGTTCCCCTTCCCGTGGCAGTGCCCTTTGCCCTCGCCGCCCTTGCCGCAGTCCGACCCGCCGTGCCCATGGCAGCAGCCGTGCCGCTTCCCCTGCTCCCTGCTCCGTTCCTCCGCTCGCACTTCCATTCCCTCTTCCATTCCCTCTTCCATTCCCTCTTTCATTCCCTCTTCCATTCGTTCTTCCATCGTTACCCCTCCTCGATCGTTTCCTTGATTCTTATCTGGCATATGCCATTTACTAAGATACCATCTTTCCGTCATATGTCAATAATGTGACGGGAGCGGTGGAAAAAACCACCCCGGCAATCCACCCGGAGGTGGAGTTACGGAAGGCGTTCCTGCGGTATAGTATGGGGGAAGGCTATGACACTCGAAGCGCTCCGTCTCCAAGCACCGGGAGGAGCGCGAAGGACGAATGAGGTGATTTGATTGAGGATGAAGTGGTTGGGATTTTTTGTGTGTGTCCTGTGCGCGGCGCTCTCGTTCTGCGAGCTGCCCGCGTGGGCCAAGGGCGGGACGCAGTACGTCGTTACGGCGCGCATCACGCCGCTGTTCGAGACCGTCAAGGCCGTCAAGGCCGCGCCCGGCGGGGGATGGAAGGATATTCCGTATGACGAGGGGATCCAGGGAGTGCTGGTCTACGGGGATCTCGTGGAGGGGAAGCCCTCCTCCCGAAAAGGGTGGTTGTCCCTGTCCGGCCCGGAGGGGGAGCTGGGATTCGTCGAGGCCGCGGCGCTGACGCCCATGCCCCAATACGAACCGGTGGACGCGAAGTCCTATCAGGTGATGAAGGACGGGACGGCGCCCTTCCTGCTGCCGGGCCAGCGCCCCGTCTCGGACTTCCATTCCTTCTCCCTGCCGCGAGGGGCCGTGGTCACCGCGGAGGGGCGGGCGAAGGACGCCGAGGGGACGGCGTGGCTGCTCTGCATCTTCGGCACGGACTACTCCGAAGGAGGCTCGGGATCGGACCGCCGCGGCGGCTGGCTTCCCGAGTCCGAGCTCGTCGACCTGTCGGCCTCCAAGCCGGAGCTGTCGCGGGTGGAGGAGGACAAGCTCCCCGCAAAACTGGACGCCGCCGAGCGCAAGGCGCTGCTGAAGAACGGATTTTACGTCGATCCCAAGCCCGTCTTTATAGAGTACCTGAACGAGGACGACATGGTGGACGCCTACAGCAGCATCGACTCGCTCACCCCCCGCTTCATCACCGCGGACCTGCCGCTCCACGCGTTTCACCTCTACTTCGACCGGATGCTTCAGAAGGTGGAGCAGAAGGCGCTGCTGCCGCGTACCTTCGAGCTGCTGTCCGCCATGAACGAGGCCCTGAAGGACCTGCCCCACGACCTGGAGAGCTCGGAGCTGGGGCGAAACGCCGCCTCGATGGTCGTCGATTACCTCATTCTCGCCATGCACCTGCTGACGAACGGGGGTGCGGAGATCCATGACGGCATCGCCGGATTCGCGAAGGGGGCGATGGCGGGAGAGGGGACGGGCGACAACCCCTTCACGGGGCTGCCGCAGGACTTCACCCTCTTCGCCCCGCGCGGGCACTACACTCTGAACGAGGACTTCAAGGCCTATTTCCGCACCACCTATCTGCTGGGGACGCCGTTCCCGCTGGACGACGAGGGAGGAGCCGCGGCCACGCTGCTGCTGTGCCACATCCTCTCCGTGCCGCAGGTTCAGGAAAAGTGGCGTGCCCTCTACGACCCCATCCGCTACCTGGTCGGCGGCTCGAACGTCAACACGTGGGACGAGCTTGCCGAGGCGCTGAAGCCGTTCAACCTCGGCGACCTGGGCGACGCGGGCAGGGTGAAGGAGCTCCTGGAGGTCCTGGACAAGACCGGAAAGGCCAGCGCCATCCAGAAGCTGCCCGGCAAGAAGTTCGCCGTACTGCCGCGCCGGATCACCTTCGACGCGATGATCTTCGATGCGCTCACCCATCCCCGAACGAGCACGAAGGAGGAGAAGCGAGCCCTGCCAGACCCGCTGGACGTCATGGCGGTCCTGGGCTCGCCCCAGGCCCTGGACGAGGTCAAGCCCTACGAGAAGTTCAAGGACTACGGGGCCAACCTGAAGGCGCTGGAGGAGCGGTGGCCGGAGTACCGCAGCTCCACGGATGGGGCGAACGTCTATACCGCCTGGCTCTCCGCCCTGCGCGGCTATAACGTCTCCGAGGGGGCGCAGCAGTTCTTCGCCCGCACCGCCGCCTGGGGCTACAAGAAACTCACGACGGCGGAGGCCTCCATGACCGAGCTGAAGCACGACACCATCCTCTACGCCGAGCAGAGCGGGGCCGAGATGGGGGACCCCGGGGACGATTGGGAGGCCGGGCCCTTCTCCCAGCCGTTTGCACGCGGCTACGTGGAGCCGGAGCCGAAGCTCTACCGTGCCCTGGCGGAGAGTGCGCGCAAGATCCTGGAGTTTCTGACCCCCATGTTTCCCGATGAGCACGAGTATTATCGCGAGAAGTTCTCCCAGTTCTCCGAGGAGATGGAGACCCTGGCCGGCATCGCGGACCGTGCGCTCGAGGACGCGATGACGCCGTCGGACTTCCTGACCATCCTCGAGCTGAGCCTGCCCTCGGTCCTGCCCGAGGATACCTACGAGGTCTACGGCGAGAAGTCCCAGAATCAGCTGAGGATGGCCCTGGTCGCCGACGTGGCGACGGACGCCTCGGCCGGCCGGGCCCTCTTCATGGGGGTCGGAGCGCCGCGCAGGCTCAGCGTCTACGTCAACGACAAGTCCGGCGGCTTCCGCGTGACGGAGGGGTATATGTTCTCCTACTACACCTTCACCCAAGCGCTTGAAGAAGGGCGCATGAACGACGACCGGTGGAAGGAGATCGTCTATAACCCGAAGAGGCAGAATGACCTCAAGAAGTACCTGCCGGCCTGGCATGGCAAGCTGTACGAGTAGCGCCTGGGGCGCGGCCGGGGTGCTCCGGCCGCGCCCGTTCCTCCCCGGCAGGGGCTCCGTGCCGCGTGCCCTCCAGCGTTTGTCCCTGCTCCCGTTTCTGCTCCTGCTCCTGTTCTTAACGCTCTCCGCCTCCCCGGCCCTCGGGAGCGGGGAGCCGCCCCTCGTCGTCGGGGCCGTCGCGCCCCATCACAACGTGGCGGGGGCCCTCATCGACCGCCTCTACGAACGGATTCGGGAGCAGATTCCTCACCCGGCGCGCGTCATCCTGATCGGGCCCGACCACTTCATGAGGGCGCGGCAGAACATCGTGTTCTCGGCGGCGGACTGGCGGACGCCCTCGGGACTCCTGCGGGCCGATGCGGAGGGGGCCTCGTCCCTGAAGGGAGCGGCCCTGCGCCAGGACGGCGTCCCCCGGCGCGACCACGGAATCACGGAGCACATTCCGCGCATACGCAAGTTCTTTGGCGACGTCCCGGTGCTGCCCTTGGTCGTGAAGTCCCGCGCGACGGACCTGCAGGTCCTGCGCATGCGAAGGGCCCTGGAGGCGCTCCTTCGCGAGCGCGGCGGCGTGGTCATCCTGAGCATGGACCTCTCCCACTACAAGCCCCGCGCGGAGTCCGACGCCGAGGACGAGCGCACCCTCGCGGCGATACGCGCGTTCCGCCTGGACGAGCTCAACGGGCTGGACGTGGACTGTCCGCGGGGCGCTCGGCTCCTCCTGACGCTCCTGCAAAGCCTCGGAGCCGTGCGGAGCGAGCTGCTGGAGCGCAGCAACTCCGCGGACTTCCTTCCGAACGCGAGCCGCACCACCGGCCACGCCACGGTGTTGTTCTCTCGTTGAATGGCAGTATTTTGAAAGCACAGTATCGAGTGGAGGTAGGGTATTATGAAAAACGTTTGTTTTAAGGCGTTATTGTCCTTTATCACGTTTCTTCTGGCGGTATCCGGGGCGCTGGCTTTCGAGCCGGCCCTGACCCTCAAGGACAAGGAACGGGGGACGGAGGTCAACCTCTACCCTATACCCGGCAAGGAGGGGGAGGGACTGCTTTTTTATGGAAACGACCGTTTCGGTTATTCTGTGGAGGTTCCGTATGAGCTCTTTTCGGAAGTCGTCACGCTGCCGGACAATGCGGATGGGATAATTCTGGCTTCAAAGGATGGAAAGGCGCGTTTTCGGGTTTCGGGTGGGAATGTCATGGATGAGGACACGCTGAGGTCGGCTTTTGAGGACGCCAAGCAATCCGTGGGAAAAGATTTTGTCTTCGAGAATCTGACGGAGGACTCCTGGAGGCTCTGCTGGTGGGACGGCGACAGGTTCTTTCAGCGCAAGTTCGTGGTCAACGAGGAGGTCTGGGCCGAGTGCGAGGTCTCCTATCCCTCTTCTCGCGATGAGGGGTCGAGAAGTCCCTGGGACGATCTTGCGTTTCAGGCTGTTGAAAGCCTGGCGCTGGGGATGGAGTGACCCGACCGGAGGGGGTAATGGCGCGATAACGGCGGAGAGCCCCCGGGGAGTGCCGCCCGAGTCTGAGACAGGAGGAAGAAGATGATGATGAGAAAGTTTCTGGCATCGTTGTGCTGGGTTGGGATCCTTGCGGGGTCCGCGTTGGCCCTGACCGACGCGGAGTACCGGGAGATGCTGAAGGATCCCGGGTTCGCCGCGGCCGATAAGGCCCTGAACCAGGCCTGGGCCGAGGCGAAGAAGGTCATGCCGAAGGCCGCGTTCGAGGCGTTGAAGAAGGAGCAGGGTGTGTGGGTCGCCAAGGGTCGGGACACCGAGGCGAAGGAGCTCATGGAGGATGGGATGGAGGCCCCGAAGGCCTATGCCCTGGCCACGGAAATGCGGACGGAGGCGATCCGGGCGGCCGCGGACAAGGCCTTTCTGATGGGCAGCCCCTCCGGGGTGCAGGGATTTTACGTCCGTAAGGGGAAGGGCGGCGAGGATGGGTGGCTCAAGGTCTACAACCGCACCCTGCCCAATCTGGAGGCGAAGATCGAGGCCGTTCGCGAGACCTCCCCGGGAAATGCGAATGTGGGAGAGCTGTCCGGCAGGGGGCGCTTGAAGGACGGGGTTGCGGAGTTCGTCGATCCCGAGGCCGAGGAGGCCCGGATGACCGTGACCTTCAAGGGCGACACGGCGACGGTGACCACCTCGCTCGAGTTCAAGCAGAGCGGCTGGTGTGGTATGGGGGTTGTTCTGGACGGAACCTACGTGCGCCAGAAGGTGAAAAAGTAGCCGGAACGAGAGAGAGGAGCACCATCCACCACCGGCCACGCCACGGTGTTGTTCACGCACTGAGCGGAGACGGACACGGTATGGGGGAGGAAAAGTTTCTGCGTTACGCGTTTTCGATTATGTGCGGACGCACTTGAGCCGTTGGCTGTCGGCGCCGTTGGGCGTTGGGCGAATGCTGCGGGGGCATGGTACAATGTTTGGCGAGCAGCTCGGGTAGCCGCCGCGGCCCTCGGGCCGCGGAGGAAAGTCCGGGCTCCGCAGGGCAGGATGCCGGGTAACGCCCGGTCGGCGCGAGCCGAAGGAAAGTGCCACAGAAAACAGACCGCCCCCTCGCCGGGGTAAGGGTGAAAAGGCGGGGTAAGAGCCTGCCGGATACGGCGTAAGCCGTGTGCCTGGCAAACCCCATCCGGAGCAAGACCGAATAGGGGGGGATGAGGCGGCCCGCCGACCCCCGGGTACGGTCGCTCGAGGGACTCCGCGAGGAGTCTCCCAGATAAATGGTTACCGTGTACAGAACCCGGCTTATGAGCTGCTCGGCTTTTCGATCTTTTGAGTGTAGTGTTGTGGGCCCTTCGCGGACAAGAGCGCGGAGGGCTTGTGTGTATAGGGCCGTGAGGCTTCGTCGGCATATCGAGGGGGGCTTCGTCCTTTGGATAAGACGGATTTTTACGATTGGCAGCTGGAGGCCTTCGATCGAATAGAGGGGCGCAGCGCCGTGCTCTCGGCCCCGACGGGGTCGGGAAAAACCCTGGTGGCCTACCTCTGGGCGGGGCTTCTGGAACGGGAGGGGCAGGTGTGCTGGCCGGACGCACGACGGGTCGTCTTCACCGCCCCCATCAAGGCCCTGAGCAACGAGCGCTATCTGGACCTGCGGCGGATGGGGCTGGACGTGGGGATCGAGACGGGCGACTTCAAGCGGAACGAGGGGGCCCGCATCATCTGCTGCACGCAGGAGATCTACACCATGAAGTATGCGGACCAGCCCGACCAGAAGCTCATCGTGGACGAGTTCCATTACATCTTCAGCGACCCCGACCGCGCGCGGACCTACATCGATGGAATACGCGCCACGCATCCCGAGACGCCCATCCTGGTGATGTCCGCCACGCTCGGCGGAGTCCGGTCCGTGGGGCGCTATCTCTCGGAGATCTGCTCCCGCGACTTCGTCATCCACGAGAGCAAAAAGAGGACGACCCGCCTCATCTTCACCCCCGAAAACCCCATGACGGTGGGCGGCGTCCACGATGCCCTGATCTTTCTGTTCTCCCAGAAGGGGGCGTCCGACCTGGCCTTCGCGGTCGCACGGACGCGAAGGCACCTTCCCCGGGAGGCTCGGGAGAGGCTGAACGAGCTGGCCGGGATCCTGGAGGTTCCAAAGATCGCCCCCCCCCTGCTGAGCGGGGTGGGGATCTATCATGGGGGCATGTTCCCCAAGGAGAAGCTCCTGGTGGAGTCGGCGTTCCGCGAGCGCATCCTGGATGTCGTCTGTGGGACGAACGCCCTGGCCCTGGGGGTCAACCTGCCCGCTCAGTACGTCGTCTTCGCTCAGCTGGTGCAGTACCATCACGACGAGCCCATATCGAAGAACGAGTTTCTCCAGATGGCGGGCCGCGCGGGGCGCAAGGGGCTGTTCGACCCGGGGTTCGTGACCTGGCTCAAGGCGTCGCCCTTCGAGCGGAGGGGGTTCGACACCGGGAAGGTGTTCCGGGACCTGGTGGACTCCCCCTCCGAGCCGGCGGCGGTGACGCTTCATCCCTCCTATGGACGACTGCTGCGCCGTCAGGCCCTGCCGGAGGTGGAGGCGGAGTACATCGCCGAGTACTCGCTGCCGACGGCGGACGCCCATATCGTCCTGGAGATGCTCCGGGCGGGGATGCGCAAGATCGACCGGGTGGTGCGCAAGATGGTGCACGGAACGGACCGCGCGCGTTTCCGCACGATCCTCGCGGAGATATGGTACGACGAGATGGACATCGACGAGAACCTGGAGATGGCCCTGCTGTTCTTCGAGGAGGCGACGCCGAGCGCGCTGATGGCCGCGCAGATGGTCCTGCCCTTCGAGCGCAACTACCTCCAGGCCCTGCTGAAGGTCAAACGATTCGCCAACCGCCTGCCCAGGGGGCGCCGTTTCCGCGGGCTCGACGACCTGAACCGGACGGTGGACGAAATAGACCCCACGATCTACGGATTCGAGGAGAAGATCGGCGAGATCGAGACCAGCCGGTAGGGAGCGCGAATCCGCTTCAGAGGACGTCCATTTCGTCTATCAGAAAGACCTCCTTCCGCCGGGCTGCCGCCTGCCGCAGCTGTTCGGTGAAGCCGCTCTTGGAGAACAGCAGGAAGGTTCGCGCATAGCCGTCCAGCTCCGGAATGTTCTCGCTTTTCCGCATCAGCGCGGAGAGGACGTCCGTGTCCACCGGCTGGACATGGTATTTGCACTCGCCCAGGATTGCGTGCTTGCGTTCGGTATCCAGGGCCGCGACGTCGATCTCCGTGTTTGCGTTCCAGTAGGAGCCCACCCGAGCGAGGGCGGGGAAAAAATCCAACCGTCCCGTGCGGCAGAGGCGGAGCAGGATCTCCCGGCACACGTCCTCGTAAATGCCCGACACGTGGGACTCGATGAAGCTCCGCCTCAGAATCCGCATCACGTAGTCCAGGTTGTCCATTTCAAGTTCTCCCCTGTAGCCGTAGACGAACCGGAACCAGAAGAGGATGAAGTTGTCGCGGATACGATAGAGCCCCTTGCGGCTTTTGTCCGGGTGGGCTTCGGTCACGGGGACTCGCTTCTCCAGCAGGTCGAGATCCATCAGGGTGCGCAGATAGGGGCTCAGCTGATGCGAGGAGGTCTCCAGGTTTCCGGCGATCTTCGACAGCTTGTGGTTCCCCGCGGCGATGCTCCGCATGATGGAGAAGTAGCCGACCGTCTCCCGTACCTCCCTCTCCAGAAGAAAGATCGGTTCCTCGTAGAGAAAGCCGTTTTTTTGGAGGACCTCGCGTTCGATGTTCTCCATCAGGGGCAGGTCGTTGTCGAAGAAGTCGTGATACTTGGGAACGCCCCCCGTCACGGCGTAGGTCTCGACCCGCTGCGCGAACGTCCTGTCGGCCCCGTCGTCCAGGAGCTCCATAAAGCTCAGCGGCGACAGGCGGATTTGCGCTGTGCGCCGGCCGTAGAGGGGGCTGCGGTGGGATAGGGTCTGCTCCTGCATCATGCCGATGAGCGAGCCGCAGAGGATGAGCATGATGCTGGCGGCCTGCAGCGTCTCGTCCCAGGCTCTCTGGAGGATGGAGGGGAAGGCGGGATTGACCTGGGGCAGGTATTGAAATTCGTCCAGCACCAGCACTTTTTTTTGCTCCGGATGAAACTGGGCGAAGGCCTGAAACAGGGGCTCCCAGTCCGAGAAGTGAGCGTTCCGCAAATATTCCTGTCCGGTGAAATGGGAGAGCGCACGGGAAAAATTGCGGAGGTTCCCTCCCTCCAGCTCCTCCGTCGCCAGAAAGTAAAGCCCCTCCTTCCCCTTCAGAAACTCCTTGATGAGCGTTGTCTTTCCAACCCTGCGCCGTCCATAGACCACGACAAACCCCGAGCCTCTCGCAAATTCCCGCTCCAGGGTACGCAGCTCCGAGACCCTTCCCAAAAATTTCATTCCTCACCCTCCTTTTCTCCATCGGGCGCCTATAAGATAATTTAACTTAGTATAATTTAGATTATACAACAAGGGACGCTTAACACCGTGTCGGGGCGGCGATGTCCTTTGTTCCGAAACGGATCGTGTCCCGAGTTTTCCGTGCCCTCTCCGGGTGACGGCGGGCGGGATGCGCGGTAAACTGTAGGCATGTGGCGCGTCGCACGTCCCGTGGGATCCGGGACCCGGAGGATCGAAACATCCCATGCCGTGAGCCCCCGTTTTTCGGGCGGGGGGCCCTTGTCATGACCTCGCCGCACATTGCCGCCATCCTCAAGGGGCTGCCCGAGAAGCCCGGGGTCTACATCATGCGGGACGAGGAGGGGACCGTCCTCTACGTGGGCAAGGCCATCAAGCTCAAACGCCGCGTGTCGTCGTACTTCCGGCACTCGGGGTTCGCCTCGCCGCGGCTCCGCAAGCTGGTCTCGCTGGTGCGGGACATCTCCGTCATCCGCACGGAGAGCGAGGCCGAGGCCCTGATCGTCGAGGCCAAACTGATCCGGCGTTACTCGCCCTTCTTCAACATTGACCTCAAGATGAGCGACCGCTATCCCTACATCCGCATCACGGACGAGGCCTTTCCGCGCCTGGAGATCACGCGCCGGAAGGAGGACGACGGCTCCGTCTACCTGGGGCCCTTCGTCAGTGCCGGGAACATCCGCACCCTGCTGCGCCTGGCGGAGCGCTATTTTCCCCTGCGCGTCTGTCGGTCGGAGCTGCGCCCGGACCCCGAGCGGCGCCCCTGCCTGGAGTACAGCCTCGGCCGGTCCATGGGTGCCTGCGCGGCGCTCTGCACGGAGGCGGAGTACCGCGAGCGCGTGAACGACATCATCCTGCTCCTCCAGGGCAATACCGCCGAGCTGGTCGAGCGGCTCCGCCACAGGATGGACGCGGCCGCGAAGCGCCTGGCCTTCGAGGAGGCCGCGCGGTACCGCGACACCATCCGCGCGCTGTGGCGGATATCGCGCCAGCGCGTCTCCTCGACGCTCCAGGAGGACCTGGACAGCGAGACCTGGCAGGTGCTGAACCGGATGCAGGAGCTCTTCGGGCTCAAGACGCTTCCGTGGCGGATGGACGCCTTCGACATCTCCCACATGTCCGGGCGCGAGACCTACGGGTGCTGCGTCGTCTTCGAGCAGGGGCGCCCCAACCCCTCGCTCTACCGCCGCTTCAAAATCCGGACCCTGCAGGACGGGGAGATCGACGACTTCGCCTCCATGCGGGAGACGGTGCTGCGCCGCTACCGGCACGTCCTGGACAGGTCCGAGCCCATGCCGCAGCTCACCCTCATCGACGGAGGCCCCATCCAGCTGGAGTTTGCGCTGAAGGCCCTCGGTGAATTGAAGCTGGAGCTTCCCCTGATCGCCCTGGCCGAGCGGGAGGAACTGGTCTTCCTGCCCGGACGGCCGAACGACCCCCTGCGACTGGGGCTCGACGACCCCGTCCTGCAGCTTCTCCAGCGCCTGCGGGACGAGGTCCATCGCTACGCCATCACGACGCACCGCAACGCGCGGGCCGGAAGGCTGCGCCGGTCGGCCCTGGAGGACGTGCCCGGCATCGGAAAGGCGCGTGCGGCCCAGCTGCTGGTGCGCTTCGGTTCCGTCCAGCGCATCGCCGCCCTGGAGCCCGAGGAGCTCTGCGCCGTGCCCGGCCTCGGCCCTGCCCTGGCCCGGAAGATCGTCGCGCACCTGAGGGGCGAGGGCGGGGACGGAGTGTCTCCGGATGAGGCGGGACGGGGACGCGAAGTCCCATGAACTCGAAAGGGGCCGTGGTCGTGCTCCCCGGGGCGAACTGCCGGGCATGGCCGACGTGTTTTAAGCGTCCTTAGGGTACGTCGTTGACTTCCCGTCCTTTTGTGCGCATAATGGATATTGAAAACTTGCATGAAAATATCAATGAGTTTTCAATGGATGTGACTGTGTGGATGCGACTATGGAGATCTAATATGGAGATCAAAATATGGAGATCAAACGAGATCGATATTTGAACCAGCTCATCGGTTTTGCCTGGAACGGACAGGTCAAGGTCGTCACCGGCATCCGCAGGTGCGGCAAATCCTATCTGCTGCGCACGCTCTACAAAAAACATCTGCTTTCCTCCGGCGTGGCCGAGGACCGGATCATCAGCGTCGAGCTGGACTTCGCGCGGGACATTCGCTATCGCAACCCCCTGGAGCTGGCCGCTTATGTCCGAGGCAGGACCGAGGGGAGCAATGAGAAATTCTACCTGTTCGTCGACGAGATCCAGATGTCGGATGAGGTGCCCAACCCATACAACGAGGCGGGAAAGGCCATAACTTTCTACGACGCGCTGAACGATCTTCGGTCCCTCCCGAATCTGGATGTCTATGTGACCGGCAGCAATTCAAGGATGCTGTCGAGCGATGTCTTGACGGAGTTCCGTGGGCGCAGCGACGAGGTGCGCGTGCATCCGCTTTCCTTTGCGGAATACTATGCGGCTGTCGGCGGCGACAAAAGCGGGGCCTTCGACAACTATGCCTTCTTCGGCGGGATGCCGCTCGTGCTGTCCAGGCCGGACGATGAAGCGAGGATGGCATACCTGAAATCGCTGTTCTCCGAGGTCTATCTCAAGGACATCGTCGAGCGTAAGCGAATTGCGCGCGAGGACGTCCTGTCGGACATTCTCGATCTGCTCTGCTCTTCGGTGGGCTCTCTCACCAATCCGACGAATGTGTCGAACGCGATCAATTCCGTAAAGAAGCTCAAACGGCAGGAGCGGGTGTCGAGCAATACCGTGAGGGCATACATGGGCTATCTCGAGGATGCCTTTCTTTTCAGCGAATGCAAACGCTACGATGTCAAGGGCAAATCTTACTTCGACTACCCCAACAAGTATTATTGCGAGGACATCGGACTCCGTAACGCCCGTATCGGTTTTCGCCAGCAGGAGCCGACCCACATCCTGGAGAACATCGTCTATAACGAGCTGGTGATACGCCGTGCGGGCGTCGATATCGGCGTCGTCTATTCCAACGAGAGGAAGGACGGCAAGCTGAAACACATTGCCCGGGAAATCGACTTCATTGCCTCGAAGGGCGGAAAAAAAGTCTATATCCAGTCCGTCTACGCGATGGAAAACGACAGCAAGATCGAGGCCGAGACGAGGCCCTTCGGGCTGATCGGCGATTCCTTCCCCAAGATTGTGGTACGGCACGACATCAGGAAGCGTTGGTACGATGAAAACGGTGTGTTGAACATCGGAGTCGTCGACTTCCTGCTCGACGATTCGCTGTTCTGACCTCTTTCCTGAGCAGGGGTGAGGTATAATGAATGCGAGCGGATGATGAGTATTAATGGATATGAATAAAATGGCTCCTCGCTATAAGGAGTGGTTGGTTTATAAAAGAGTACGGCAGCGGGTTTACTTTGCAGGGAAGCTACGGATAGGACTACCCGCTTAAAAAAGCGAGGAGCCTATAAATGGTATCAACCAGGAGGTGTTCGGAATAGGGAAGACAGAGCCACAGACGATGCGCGCACCGGAGGGGATGAAGCGCACGATAAAGGCCAGCGTCTTCT
>NZ_CAUUWA010000053.1 GCF_963548695.1 uncultured Fretibacterium sp. | reverse complement strand
CTTGCAGCTCTTCCCCTGATCGAGAGGAATGTCCGTAGCGGGACTCAAGGCTCACGTTCGGAAGGAGGCCTGCACGGCCTGCGGCCGGTGCGGGAGAGCCTGCCCCGTCGGGGCGATGCGGACGCTCCCCGGGAGGGCCGCCGAGGTGAACGAGACCGCGTGCGTCGGCTGTATGCGCTGCCTCAGGGCCTGCCCTGTGGGGGCAATCAAAGCAGGATGAAAGGAAGGGTCCGTTTTTCTTTTTGAACTTTCGATGTTTGTCCCCTGGGTTCCGGAGGAAGGACTACCCTGGAGTCCGGGGGACAAAATGGTGCTTTCTCGCTATAATTTCAGGAGAGAACTTGGAGAAAACGACGCTTCGCCCTGATTATGAGAAAGATGACGAGGACGGAGCGGGAGGAGTACAGAGATGCCGGAGAAGGCTTTTGATGTTTTACAGTCCCGCGGTTATGTGGAGTGGTGCAATGCGGAGGACAGGCTGCGCGAGGTCATGGACGAGGGGATGATCACGGCCTATGTCGGGTTCGACCCCACGGCGGACAGTCTGCACGTCGGTCACCTGATCCCCTTGATGGCGTTGGCATGGCTCCAGCGTGCGGGACATCGTCCCATCGCGCTGGCTGGAGGCGGCACCGGACTGATCGGCGACCCGTCAGGGAAGAGCAGGGAGCGCAACCTCATCACGGTGGAGGAGGTACGGCGCAACGTGGAGGGGGTGCGCCCCCAGCTGGCGCACTTCCTCGACTTCGACTGCGGAGCGAATTCCGCGCTGCTGCTTAACAACTACGACTGGCTTTCCTCCCACTCGTTTCTGGAGGTCCTTCGGGACGTCGGTAAATATTTCTCCGTCAACAGCCTCATCGCCAGGGAATACGTGCGAAGCCGCCTGGAGGACCCCGAGAAGGGCATCTCCTACACGGAGTTCTCCTACGTCCTGCTCCAGGCCATGGACTTCAGGCACCTGTACGAGGCCCATGGCTGCCGCCTCCAGATGGGCGGCAACGACCAGCAGGGGAATCTGCTGGCGGGGTCGGACTATGTCCGGAAGTCCACGGGGGGCGAGGTCTTCGGCCTGACCCAACCGCTCCTGCTTACCGCGTCCGGGACGAAATTCGGCAAGACCGAGGCGGGGGCGGTGTGGCTCGATCCCCGGCGTACCAGCCCATACCGGTTCTATCAGTTCTGGTTCAACACGGACGACAGGGACGTGGAGCGCCTCCTCAAGCTCTTCACCTTCCTGCCGTTGGACGAGATTCGGGACCTCATGGAGAGTCATACGGCCCGACCGGAGGGACGGGCGGCCCAGCGCCGTCTGGCCCTGGAGGCGACGCGGCTCGTCCATGGGGAGGGCGCGGCCCTCAGCGTCGTCAAGGCCAGCTCCGTACTCTTCGATGCGGAGGCCGACCTCTCGGACCTCACCGAGGAGACCTATGCGGCCCTTCGGGAGGAGGTCCCCTTTACCGACGTGAAAATGGACCTGCCCGCGGCTTTGCTGGACGTGCTCACGGCCTGCGGAGCCTTCGAAAGCCGTGGAGAGGCGAAAAGGGCGATCCGGCAGGGCGGCGTATCCCTGAATGGGACGCGGGTCTCCGACGAGGGAGTGGCTGTGTCCCGGGAGGAGCTTGGAAGGGACCGTTACCTTTTCGTCCGGATCGGGCGCAAACGGTTCCATCTGGTCGCCTTCTCGTAGATTCCCATCTCCCTGAGGACTTCCCCCAAAAAAGAGTGTTACGGAGGTACGGATGGTTCCCTGCATTTGGTATGCATCAAAGATCGCCCATCCCTGGGAAAGGGCGATGATCGGCAACATGGGGGCCGCACTGAGGGCCCGCGGCGTCGGCCTGTCCATCTATACGGATGGGGGCACGACGGATTTCTGTCTCGATGGAGTCCTCTCGTGGAGGGCTCTGACGCTGCTGGAACGGATGCGGCTAATCCTCTCCTCGACAGGCGCCCTGTGGCATCTCTGGGGCGAGGCCCCCCGCTGGTGGGGCCTTGTGAGGGTGCGCTCCCGGACCGTGCACACGTCCTGGCGTCCCAATCCAGTCTGGAGAGGGCATCCCTCTCGTATATTTACGGAACAGGCCGATGATGGGGAGACCGTCATCAAGCCGACTTTCGAGTCTCGTCTCGTTCACACGGAGGGGGCCGTTGACGTTCCTCCCGACGGATTCCGTGCGGTCTACGTAAAGCTGGAGTCGGCGAGTGCGCCTTTGCGCAAGGCCGTTGCGGCGCTGAGCTGTCCGGTCGTGGACCTGGGGACGGGACGCGTCGGTGCGTCGGCGGCCAAGAGCGGCTGTTTCGTATCCGGCGACGGGCCCTCGGAGGCCCTTCATGCCGCCGCCATGACGATGCAGGGGCTGGCCGTGGTGGGGCCGGATACCCCTTATCTTCACTCCCTGTTGGGCGACGAGGGCTATTTTTCCGTCGGGGAGGACGGGGAGGATGCCTGGAAAGATGCCATAAACCAGGCTCTTTCCGAGAAAGGACGGGCATTGGCCATCTCCGCCCGGCATGCGATCAAGACCCGCTATTCCGCCTCGGACTGCGCGGACTCCCTCGAGGCGATGTACCGCTCGGTGCTGGAGGGGAGCGTTTGACCCCTGCGTCCTGGATATTGAGGCGTTTTCAGGCTTTGGCCGCCCCCGGCTGGAGGGCGCGGGCGACGGCCGCCTTCTTCAGTGCCGCGCTCGATGTCATCGCTCCCCGTAAGGGACGAATAGACTCCAACCTGAGCCTCGTATACCCTGACAGGGATCGTGCGTGGCGGGTCCGCGTCCGGCGGCAGCTTTACGGGCATCTGGCCTGGACCGTAACGGAGCTCATGGTCCTGCAGCGGGATCCTCGGCAGGCCTTGCACTGGGTCGAGGAGGTCGAGGGGTTCCATTGGGTGGAAGAGTGCCGGTCGCAGGGCAGGGGCGCCCTTTTTCTGAGCGCGCATTTTGGAAACTGGGAGCTCCTAGCGGCCTGGTACGCGCAGGTATGCAGACGCGATGGAGGTCCCAGCTTTCATATCGTCTCGCAGGAGATCCATGACCGCGGCATCTCCGACCTGCTCAGGGAATATCGGGAGCGCTGCGGCATAGGCCTGTTGCCCAAGGGTACCTCCACCCTGGAGTTCGTACGCCTCCTGAGGGCGGGCGCGCATATCGCCCTTCTCGCGGACATCTCCTGGCTGGGCGGGGTGCGGCTGCCCTTCATGGGGCATGAATGCACCAATACCACAGGGCCAGCCGTGCTTTCGAGCCTGGCTTCCGTCCCCATCGTTCCGGTCGGGATCTACCGCCTGGCGCCCTTCAAGCACAGGGTGCGCTTCTTTCCTCCACTGCCCCTGCCGGATGAGCGAAACAGGCTCCGCAGGGCGGAATTGCTGACCCTGGAGGTGAACCGGGCCCTGGAGAAGATCATCGCCCCGAGGCCGGATCTGTGGTTCTGGATGCACAATCGCTGGAAGACATGAACGGTCCTCACGACCCCTCGCCCTACGACTTGGGAGAATCATGTATAATTTGAGACGATTGAGGCTTGGGAAAAGGAAGATTCAGCTCCTGTCGTTTGTTTTTCGGGAACGCTCTTTTTCGAGTACGAGCTTTGAACGGATCCGGATTCGTTTTAAGGAGAGGCCATGTTACTTCGTAAGGAGTTCACGTTTGACGCAGCGCACAATCTCGTCCGGTATCACGGGAAGTGCGAGGCCCTGCACGGGCACACCTATCGTTTGGCCGTCGTCCTCGAGGGGACGCCGGATACGGAGGGGATGATCCTCGACTTCTGCGAGCTCTCCGCTATCGTCAAGGAGCGCGTCGTCTCACGGCTCGATCATACCTACATCAACGATACCATCCCGCAGCCCACGGCGGAGAACATCGCCCAATGGATATGGGATCAAATAGAGGCTCCACTCTCCCTGCCCAACTGTCGTCTGCACGAGGTCTGGCTCTGGGAGACTGCGACCAGCTGCGTCGTCCTGAGCGCTTCGGACCGGACCGGCCGGATGGGGGGCGAAGGGCGACCGTGAAGGACGTACAGAGGGAAAGGGACCTGCGCAATATCGCGATCGACCGCGTAGGGGTGCGCGACGTCAATTATCCCATCACCGTCATGGACCCGCTGAACGGAACGCAATCAACCATCGCGTCGGTCTCCATGAGCGTGCTGCTTCCCCACGAGTATCGGGGAACCCACATGAGCCGCTTCATCGAGACCCTGGAGGAGTATAAAGGAAAGGTATCGATGACGACCCTCAGGGCGCTGGCCGAGCATCTGCGCTCGAAGCTGGATGCCTCGGAGGCCTCCATAAGGTTCGATTTTCCCTATTTTGTCCGTAAGAAGGCCCCGGTATCCGGCATTGAGAGCTTTATGCGATATGAGGCCAGTTTGGAGGGAATCAGTTGCGGCAGCGAGTTTGACATGAAGGTTGGCGTCGGAGTTCCCGTGCAGACGCTCTGTCCCTGCTCGAAGGAGATCTCGAGGATGGGGGCGCACAATCAGCGTGCCTTCGTCCGCCTGAAGGTCCGCAGCTCAGGGCTCGTCTGGTTCGAGGAACTGATCCGAACGGTCGAGGATGCTTCCTCGACCCCGCTCTATACCCTCCTGAAGCGGGAGGATGAGAAGTTCGTGACCGAGCGGGCCTACGAAACGCCCCGTTTTGTCGAGGACCTTGCGCGAGAGCTTGCCGTGGCTCTCGACCGAGATGACCGGATCGTCTGGTACGATATATCGGTCGCCAGTGCGGAGAGCATCCACCGTCACGACGCCTTCGCCGAGCTGGTTCGGGACAAGAGGAGCTGAGGAGGGCATGGAGCCGGAGGGCGGAAATACGAGGGGAGAGAGCGGGCTCTTCGGACGGCTGGCCTACTATACGGCTTTCCTGCTGATCTTCGTCGGAGTGGCCAAGCTTTACCTCATCTGGCTCGAAAATTATCGGCTGCTTCATCCTGAGATCATTGAGGCCGTTGCCGTTGGCTATATCGAGGAGCAGCCGCTGGACGGGATCCTGCTGTGGGACGAGCAGCTTGTCTACGCCCCTCGGGACGGCGTCCTCACGTACCTCTCCCCGCTCCCCCGAAGGGTGTCGAAGGGGGAGGTCGTGGCGGCGTTGGACGGAGTTGCCGTGAAGGTTTCCTCTCCGGGCTATTTTTTCCCGGCGCTGGATGGACAGGAGGGGCATTGGGTCTATTCGCGCCTCTGGCCGGAGTTCGCTCCGTTCCCGTTTTTCAGGTCGGCCGTCCTTTTGGAGAACGGGACTCAGCTGCGGAAGGGGGCGCCGGTGGGCAAATTGGTGCCTCAGCCGCAATTTTTGCGTTGCATCGCCTACCTTGATTGCAGTCCTTCGATCGAGCGCAGTCTGCAGCGCAAGAATGCTACGATAAAAATCCGTATGGAACCGGACGGGAAGGACAGGGGAGCGGAGGTCGTCGCCGTAAAATTTTCGGGACAGAAGATCAAGGTTTGCCTGAGATTGCCTTTTTTCCCCGCCTCTGTTCTGTATTCCCGTGCCTTTTCCTGCCGGGTCATTACCGGAGATCTTCAGGGCGTCATGGTTCCGGACACGGCGGTCGTGACCCGGGACGGCAGAAACTTGGTCTTTGTCGTACAGGGAAGTCGAGTCCTGTCCCAGGACGTCGAGGGTTTTCCTGCCGACGAGAAGCATTTTTTCATCACCAAAGGCGTGATGCCCGGGAATAAATTGATCCTGCACGCCGACAAAACCCTGTCCGGCGTCATCAGGCTCTGGTAGGAGTGACGAGAGCATGACCATTGAAGACAACGTTTCGCTAGTGAGAGAGCGGATAGCGTGCTGCGCCGAACGGGCCGGCAGAAGAGCCTCCGAGATCCGGCTCGTGGGAGTGACCAAGACTCGGACCGTGGAGGAGATGCGCCGTGCCGCGCCCCTTATCGATGCCATCGGAGAGAATCGGGTGCAGGAGGCCCTTACCAAGAAAACGTCATGGGACTCCGAGTCGAAGCTCGAATGGCGGCTGATTGGTCATCTTCAGAAGAACAAGGCTCGCAAAGCGGTCGAGGTGTTCGACAGCGTGGATTCTGTCGACTCCATGGGGATCGCCTTGACCTTGGATCGTATCGCCATGGAGCTCAGCCGCTCCCTTCCGGTGCTGATCGAGGTCAACACCGCCGGGGAGGCGAGTAAGACGGGGATCGATCCCGGAGGTTTTCCGGAGTTGCTGGATCGTGTCCTGAACTCTCAGCATCTGGTCCTGCAAGGATTGATGACCATCGGTCCGCTGACGGACGACGAATCGCAGGTGAGGAGGGCCTTTGCCTCCCTGAGGGAGCTTTTGGACCGGGCCCGCTTCTCTTCCGGCCGGGAACTGCCGATCCTCTCCATGGGGATGAGCGGAGATTTCGAGTGGGGGATCCTGGAGGGTAGCACGATGGTTCGCATCGGGACGGCGCTTTTTGGGCCTCGTTGACCTTCTTATGATTTTCCCCCCGATACATGTTATAGTCTAATGAGGAAAACATATGGCAGGTCACATCCTGTTCGAGGAGGAAGAGACCGGTGAGGAAATTGATGCAGCTCCTGGGATTTTACGGCGATGAGGACTATGATGAACCCGAGGAGCAGGAACAGTATGGAGAAAAGCCCCAGCCCTTCAAGAAAATGCACTCTGGGCGGAAGCGGGAGGAGACGCGGCCGCAGGCTCCATTGAGGATGGTCTTCTTCAAGGGGGTTCCCTCCGAGGAGATCAAGCTGAGGCTTCGCGACATTCTGCTGGATGGCGTCATGATTCTCCTGGATCTGCACGAGCTGGATCCTCAGAGCTTTGAAGAGATAGGACGTCCTTTCATCAACTTCATGGGCGGGGTTGCTTTTGCCCATAAAGGGCGGATGGAATTTATCGAGCCCGCCTTTTACATTGTGACGCCGCATGAAGGCATGTTCGAGGAATGGGCTGAGGAGGCGCTGGGGAATGCCGGATCTTTTGACCGCCAAGGACGTTGAACTGGTCACCTTTAAGAAGGCCTCCTTTGGGGGCTATGCCATCCCGGAGGTCGAGGAGTTCCTGAACCAAGTGGCGGATGACATTGAGGCGTATGCCCTGCGTCTGAACGAGAGGGAGCGGCGCATAGAGGAACTCGAGGCCTACGTCAAAAAACAGGAGTCCATGACGGACATGATCAAGGATGCCCTGATCCAGGCGCGCAAGAGTGCCAAGGAGATGGAGGATCAGGCCCACCTTGAGAGGGAGCGGATCCTTGAGCAGGCCCGTCTCGATGCCGAAGCCCAGGTCGCGGAGGTCAAGGTGAGGCTCGAGGATCTGGATCTTGAGGTCCAGGAGCGCCTGGAGGAGGCGGACAGGTCCGCGAAGGATCTTTTGTCCGAGGCCCGCGCAACGGCCTCCGGCATCGTTCGGGAGGCCCAGGAGATTCGTCAGAAGGCGCAGACGAACTGGGACAATCTGGAGCAGGAGATCGCGGATCGCAGGAAAAAGGCATCGGAGGAAATCGAGGAAACACTTGTGGCAGCCCGTATTGAAGCCAGGCGTATTATAGAGCAGTCCTCGACCGAGCTCGAGGCCTACGAGGGGCGTCTGCGTTTTCTCAATTTGAAAAAACAGCAGTTCTTGAGGGATACCGTCTCCCTTCTGATCGACTTTGGACAGATGGTGGATAAGGCGCAGCAGGAATTTGAACTCGAGATGGGGAGGGAACAGGGGGGAACGGAGGAACCTCCTGCGAATCCCTGAGGCCGCCGGGAGATCTTCTGAATTTGAGATCTTCGTTGTCGGAGCTGACGCTCTCGATCCGATTTCTTCGCGGAGTGGGGGAGAAGCGGGCTCAAGCGTTTGCGCGCTTGGGCGTTTTTACTGTGGAGGACCTGCTCTTTTTCTTTCCTCGACGTTACGAGGACCGGCGCACGCTGACCCCTCTGGGCGATCTGCGGCCCGATACCTTCTCCGCGGTCGTCGCGGAGGTCGCCTCCTTATCCGCACGGCCTGCCGGGTATCGCTCCGGACCGTTTTCCATATCGCTGACCGACGGGGTCAGCTGCGTAAGGGCCGTGTGGTTCAACAATCCTCGGCTGGAGCTCCAGCTCAGGCCTGGAATGAGGCTGGCCCTGTACGGAAGGGTGGAGTATCGCGGCGGCCTCCAGCTAACCAACCCGGAGTTTGAGATCCTGGAAGGGGAGGGAGCCGCTTCGGTGGGGCGAATCGTCCCCGTCTACCCTCTTGCGGTTCCACTGTCCCAGAGGTGGACGAGGCGTTTGGTCGGCGCCGTGTTGGAGTCTTATGGGGGGGAACTGACGGATTTTCTGCCCGACTCGCTTCGGAAACGCCATGGAATGAAGGCTCTGCCGGATGCCGTGCGAGAACTCCATTGCCCGGAGGACAGAGATTCCTGGCTGAGGGCCAGGAATCGTCTGGCCTTCGACGAGCTTTTCCTGCTTCAAATTGGCCTTCTGCTGCGCCGCAGAACGTATGCGGCCTCTGGACACGCCGTCCCCATCAGGCCCGGACGGAAATTCCAGGCCCTTATGGGACCCGGTCTCCCATTTGTGCCGACCGGCGCGCAGCGGCGCGCCGTCGCCGAGATACTCGGGGACATGAACTCCAGGACGCCCATGAACCGTCTGCTTCAGGGGGATGTGGGATCGGGAAAGACCTTCGTGGCATCGGCGGCGATTCTGGCGGCGGCCGACTCCGGGGTCCAGTCGGTATTCATGGCGCCGACCGAGATTTTGGCCCAGCAGCACTATTTCAACCTCAAGAGGATGTTTGAACCTCAGGGCATCGAGACCGTGCTTTTGACGGGAGGGCAGAGGGTCGCCGAGCGGAGGAGCACGGCAGAGGCAATCCGGGATGGGAGCGCTCAGGTGGTCGTCGGCACGCATGCCGTCTTTGGGGATGAGGTGGGCTTCGCCAGGCTGGGACTGGTGATCGTGGACGAACAGCATCGTTTCGGGGTGCTGCAGAAAAATTCCCTGATAGCGAAAGCCTCTGCGCCGCATGTCCTGGTCATGACCGCCACGCCGATACCTCGGACCCTGGTGCTCTCGATCTACGGGGACCTGGAGGTCTCCCTCCTGGATGAGCTTCCTCCCGGACGCACGCCGATCAAGACCATCCGCATGGATGCGGGGATGGAGAAAACGCTCCTCGACATGGTTCGAGAACAGATCCGCCGGGGAAGGCAGGTGTACTGGGTCTGCCCCCTCATCGAGGACGAGGAGCAGGGGGAATCCCGCGCGGTCGTCTCCCGTTTTGACCGCCTTTCGAGATTGCTCCCCGAAGCGCGGATCGCCATGCTGCACGGCCGCCTCCCCATGGAGGAGAAGGAGAATATCATGAGGGATTTCTCCGGGGGAAAGACGGACCTGCTCGTGGCGACCGTGGTCATTGAAGTGGGGCTGGACGTCCCGAACGCCGCCGTCATGATTGTCGAGGATGCCGGGCGGTTTGGGCTGGCCCAGCTGCACCAGCTCCGGGGTCGCGTTGGCCGTGGATGTGCGGAGGGCGTCTGCATCCTGCTGGAGGGAGGGGAGACCTCTCCTGAGGGGAGGGGGCGCATTGAGGCGATGCTCAGGACCACCAGCGGCTTCGACCTCGCCGAGGAGGATCTGAAACAAAGAGGCCCCGGTGAGGTCTGCGGGATCCGCCAGCACGGGGTCACCGACTTTCACGTGGCCGATCTTGTTCGGGACGGGAGGCTTCTGAGCCTGGCGAGGGACGAGGCAAGGAAGCTCCTGGAGGCGGACCCTCAGCTTGAGAGCGCACCCCTCCTGCGGGAGGAACTGGGCAGAAAGCTTGGAAAGACCCTGGAGCTTGCCGGGACTGCTTAAAATCATCTTTAATCCCCCACGCCGCTATCCTGAGACTGATCGGCCCGCAAGCGAAGCGAGCGGATGGCCGGAAGGCTTCCCTCTGGGGATAGCGGCGGCCCCGGCAAGTCTCTTCCTCAAAACAGGCAAGCTGGGGTACCACCGGGGGGCTTCATGGATTAAATCAGCGTTTCCCTAAGATTTTCGGAATTTGATGTTATAATCAACCCGTATTAATCCATCAATTGTTGATGTTTCTCAAATTTCTCGACAGTGCGGTACTCCGGCCTCCGTGCCGGCGAATCTATCATGGTCAAGGAGGAGTCGAAATGAGCGACAATTGGAAGGAACTTTTCAGCTCCGCGGCGCGAAAGACGCGTCCCTCGCCGGTGAGGGAGCTTCTCAAGGTCATCAAGCAGCCGGGGATGATCTCCTTTGCGGGAGGAATGCCGGCCCCTGAGGTCTTCCCCATCGATCAGTTCGCCGAGGGGTCCGAGAAGCTGGTCAGCGATGGGACGTCGCTGCTCCAGTATGGCACGACGGAGGGCTTCGAACCGCTGCGCACCTTTCTGGCCAAGTGGACGGCCCCGCGCATGGGGCGCGAGGTGGAACTGGACGAGATCCTGCTGACGACCGGCTCCCAGCAGGTGCTCGACCTCTTTGCATGGGCTATGATCGATCCCGGCGACGTCGCGATCGTCGAGGACCCCAGCTACATGGCCGCCCTCACGGCCTTCTACAACCACGGCGCGGACTTTGCGAGCGTCCCGGTCGACGGTGAGGGCATGGTCGTGTCCGAGCTTCCCGCGCTCATTGAGCGTCTGCGCAAGGAGGGTAAAAAACCCAAGTTCATCTACACCATCGTCAACTTCCAGAACCCGGCGGGGGCCACCATGACTGTGGAGCGGCGCCGCGAGCTGGCCGCGATCGCGGAGCGCTACGGCCTTGCCATCTTCGAGGACGACCCTTACGGCTATGTGCGTTTCGACGGCGAACACCTGCCGTCGATCTTCTCCTTCGACAAGGCGGGCAACACCATTTACGCCGGGTCCTTCTCCAAGATCCTCTCCCCCGGCGTGCGCATCGGCTGGGTCAGCGGCCCCAAGGACATCATCCGCCAGATGGCGGTCTTCAAGCAGGCGGTCGACCTCTGCTCCAGCCCCATCACGCAGGTCCTGACCTACGAGTACTGCCGCAAGGGCTACCTGGACTCCCACCTGCCGAACATCATCAAGGACTACCGGGTGAAGCGCGACGCTATGGAGGAGAGCTTCCGGAAGCATCTCGCGCCTCAGGGGATCACCTGGGTGAAGCCCGAGGGTGGCTTCTTCTACTGGCTGAACACGGGGAACATCGACAGCGGGGAACTCGCCAAGAAGGCCCTGGAGAAGAAGGTCGCCATTCTGCCCGGCGCTCCGTTCTGCGTCAACCCCGCGGCGGGCGTCCACGCGGCGCGGGTCAACTATACCTACTCGAAGCCCGACGTGATCGAGGAGGGGGTGTCCCGTCTGGCCCAGGCCATTCAGGAGATGAAGCTGGCCGCGAAGTAGCTGGGACCGCTTGGATATTCCGCAAAAAAACGCCGCGATGAGCGGCGTTTTTTGTACCCCTCGGGCAAAAGGGGCCGACGGCGAAAGGAGGGACCATACTTTGGAGGAGAGGAGAATTACGCCGCGATGGTGGACCCGCGAGGAGGGCGACGCGGTACGCTGTACGCTTTGTTTCCGCGGCTGCACGCTGCGGAGCGGCGCGGCCGGCTTCTGCGGCGTTCGCCTGAACGCGCGCGGGACCCTTGTCTCCCCCTGGCTGGGCCGTTTTTGCGCGCGGGCCGTCGATCCCATCGAGAAGAAGCCCCTGGCCCATTGGAGGCCGGGAACCCTCATTTATTCCCTGGGCAGCGTGGGCTGCACGATGGCCTGTCCCTTCTGTCAGAATCACGAGATCGCCCACCCCGAACGTCCGGAGGCACTCTCTCGTGCGGCGGCCGCCCTGCGGCCCGAGGAGCTGGCGCTGGAGATCCGAAACCTCGGGCTTTCGTCCGTGGCCTTCACCTACAACGAGCCGACGCTTCAGGCGGAGTATATCCTCGAGGCGTCCCCGCTGCTGAGGGAGAACGGGATCGCCGTCGTCCTCGTCACGAACGGCGTCATGTCCGAGCCGGTGGCCTCGGAGCTCCTGACCTGCACCGATGCGGCCAACGTCGACCTCAAGGCCTTCGATACGGAGCGTTACCGGCGTCTGGGAGGTTCGCTCGACGCCGTGAAGGCCAATATCGCATCCTGGGTGCGGGGCGGCGTGCACGTGGAGCTGACGCACCTCGTCGTCCCCGGGCTCGTCGATACGGGGGAGGGCTTCGACGCCATGACGGACTGGATCGCCGCCCAGTCCCCCTCCGTCCCCCTGCACCTCTCGCGCTGCTTCCCCGCCTGGCGGCACTTCGCGCCGCCGACGGACACGGAGCTCCTGTACTCCCTGGCCGACCGGGCGCGGGGAAAGCTGCGGCATGTCCACCTGGGGAACGTGCGCTGACACGCTTCTATGAAAGCCCCATGAGCCCGAGGATTTCGTCGACGTCGAGATGCCGTTCGACCGCCGCGGCGAGGGCGTCGTAAGCTCGTTCCTTTCGGCCCGCGGTGTCGGCGGCTGGCCGTTCCTCCAGGTCGCGGGCGCGCCGGAGGGCGTTGAGCCACAGGCCCCGGAAGCGGTCGTTCTCGAAGACGCCGTGCAGATACGTCCCCGCGATCCGGAGGTCCTCCGTCCCAAGCCCTTCCGGACGTCCATCCTCCATGATGAAAAGGGGCTCGCAGGGCGCCCCCGCGTCGGGGACCGTCCGTCCGAAATGAATCTCGTACCCCTTCACGGGGACGGGGTCCTCCGCGGGGTTTGGGTTGGGGTTCAACTTGGGGTTCAGAGCGCCCGAGACGCAAACGGTCGTCTTGACCCCGGCCCGAAACTCGGTCACAATGGGCAGAAGCCCCAGGCCATCGATCCCGCGCAGCTCGGAGTTCTCCCGCAGATCGGGGTCGTCCAGCCTGCGCCCCACCATCTGATAGCCTCCGCACAGTCCGAGGACGAACCCGCCCGCATCCGCAAACGCGCGCAGCGCCTCGGCGAGGCCCGTCTCACGAAGCCAGCTCATGTCCCGCATCGAATTCTTGGAGCCCGGGAGGATCACCGCGTCCAGGGAGCGCAGCACCTTGAGCGGCGTCCCGGGATCCAGGCCGACGAGATCCACGTCCGGCTCGTACTCGAAGGGGTCGAGGTCCGTGAAGTTGGAGATCCCGGGGAATCGGACCACGCCGACCGACAGCGCCCCCCGCCCGCCCCGGCCCCAGCTGAGGCCCAGGGAGTCCTCGCCCGCGATGGACGCCCCCTCCACCCAGGGCATCACCCCGATGACCCGAACGCCCGTGCGGGCCTCCAGCCATTCCACGGCGGGGGCGAAGAGGGCGGGGTCGCCCCGAAACTTGTTGAAGATCACGCCCTTGACCCGCTTTCGATCCGCCCCCAGCAGCTCCAGCGTACCGACTACCGAGGCCAGGGACCCGCCGCGGTCCACGTCCGTCACCAGCAGGACGGGGACGTCCGCCTCGCGGGCGATGCGCATGTTCACAATCTCCGTCTCGTTCAGGTTCACCTCGGCGGGGCTGCCCGCCCCCTCGATCACCACGGCGTCGAAGTGCCCGGCGATGTGCCGCAGCGCGCGCCGCACCGCCGGGAGGCCGTGGGTCATCGTGAAGGTCCGATAGTAATTCCGGTCCGCCGGGGCCTCGAAGACCCGCCCCTCCAGTACGATCTCCGAGCAGGTGTCCCGGCGCGGCTTCAGGAGGATGGGGTTCATGAAGGTCTCGGGCCGGAGGCGCGCTGCCTCGGCCTGCACGGCCTGCGCCCGGCTGACCTCCATCCCGTCCCATGTGACGCAGGAGTTGTTGGACATGTTCTGCGACTTGAAGGGACACACGCGAACGCCCCGATCGGCCAGCAGGCGGCAGAGCCCCGTCACCAGGAAACTTTTTCCGGCGTCGCTACTGGTGCCCTGGATCATGATTCCTTTCATGGAGTTCCTTCCTCGTATAATAGGTTACACGACGACCAGATTGTTCCGAGAGAAGAGAGAAACGCCGGTCTTTCAGCCTCCCTTGCAGGGGCCGAAACAACCACTCCTCCTCACTTGGCCCAATCCGATCTCGTGCCGTTAAGCTCGCTTTTATCGAACCGCCCCGTCCGGCCCCTGACCACCCCACTCGACGAGGGTGAAGCCCCTGCGGACAAAGGGCTTCAGCTCCTGCTGAGGGACGGAGACCGGGGCATTCAAGGGCCGGTAGGCCATGAAGACGCGGAGAACGCTGTCGGGCCTCGGTGTGACGGTCAGCGGGGCGGAGTCGGTATAGTTCTTTCCCTGGAAGGCGATGAGGTTCCAGGGGTTGTCCTGCATCCGCGGCAGCCAGTAGACGATGAACTCGTTGTACTCGCGCGGGGTGAGGCCCATGTACGCCAGCTTCTCGCGCAGGAACGCGGCGGTGTCCGAGCCCCTGACGACGAAGCCCCTGGAGAAGTCGGGCGGGTTTCCGTCGAACGCCCCCTCCCAGAAGAGGTAGCTGTACTCCCGGCCCTGTTTGTCGGTGAGGGGACCGTCGGGCCGTGTGGTGACGCGCCATGCGCCGTCGGGGTCGGGCGCGGGGTAGGTGCAGGTCAGCCTGCCTTGGTAATCCAACCGCACGGTCACCTCCGTCTCGGCCTTCGGGTAGAGGTAGATGACGGGCTTGGCACGTCGTCGTAATGGGGGTTCCAGTTCAGGAGGAACGGGATAGGGTATGTTAGGAGGCATTATTACAACCGGCTTTTTTACTTTTTTGACAAGCTGCCATACATACTCATAGAGGTGACCATCCTCTTTTTTCTTGCAGACATAAATCTGAAAATGAGGGTCGTCGGAAACTATTACGTCAGGCAGAAACTCTTTAAAATGACTATAATAACATGGGTTGCCATAATAAAACCATAGTATACAATGCTTCTTATTCTTACTCAAGTCACTTGGGAGTTTCAGCCATTTATCGTTAGTGAACTCGTCTTCGCTGACGAGATGAAAATATACACGGCAATAATATCCAAAATACTCCTCAAAAGGATGCGAAAATGCTTGCCTGCTCCATAGCAAAAGCAACGGTGCCGATAGCGAAAGGACCGCAAGGCGGAGTTTAAGGCACTTCTTACTCCATTCTGCAGGCCTTTCCGCTCCACATATTTTCTTTCGCATACCACCTATCCCGCTCAACCTCCTTAAATAGGCGTATATTTCTCGACAAACAATTGTATATAACAGTTTAGCAGACAAAGCGCCATCGGCAACCCGAGCGTTTGACAAAATAACTTATCTCTTATATGGTCGGGTCAATTTAGGTTAAGTTTTCTTATTCAAAATTTTTATGGAAAGGGGTGTTTTTTATGACATTCCTTAAGCGTTTTTCCTGGTCTCTTCTTTCGGCCTTTCTTCTTGCGCTGCCCGCGGCGGCCGGATGGACGCACGTCAGCTGGCGTTTCTGGAGAAGTTCTTCGGCGAGAACTTCAACGGCGCGGATGGGCCGAACCCCAACAACACGGCGGTGCCGATCCTGAAGGAGCTCTACGCGGACCTCGTGCGGGGCCTGGAGGCGGGGCTGCTGGCGCAGACGCATTTGAAGCCGTTCTTTGAGCGCGTGGAGTACAAGGTGACGGAGCCGGAGAAGGACACGGAAGGGAACATCGTGAAGCCGGGCAGGCTGGATATCTTGCTGGACCCAGCCTTTGCGTGGGTTGGGGAGGCGGCGAAGACGGACCCGCGGATGGCGCTGGAGCAGCTTTGGGTCCTCAAAAAGATGATGTCGGACACGGAGACGGACCTGAAGCAGGTCGCGGAGACCAGCCGCAAGGAGGCCGAGTTGCGGGCCAGCTATCGGGCCAAACTGGGATTGAGCGTAGAGACGCCGACACAGACCGACGCCGAGAAGGAGGATGTCGAATTTGCGAGCAAAAACAAACAAGGCCGCCGTCTTGGAAGCCATTCGGCAAACCTTGTCCCTGTCGATTGCTATTGAGGGGCGTTAAACGGTTAAACTTGTTCCGTCTTTTTTTAAGGCTTGGATTTCCTCCAGGGGCAACCCGGTGGCTTCTGCGATCTTGGTCAAGTCCAGTCCCATCTGAAGCAGATTCCGTGCCGTTTCCGTTCTACCGAGCTGGATGCCCTCTGTTCTACTACGCTCCATGATACTGACGTACATGTGTCCCGCCTCCTTCGCTTGCTCCAAGGT
>NZ_CAUUWA010000052.1 GCF_963548695.1 uncultured Fretibacterium sp. | reverse complement strand
TGATCGTGGAGGCGAGCGAGCTGTGCGACGGCGCCAAGGCGGGACCGTTCGCCTATATCCGGGAGGGGTCCTGCCTCGAGGAGTGCTCCTTTGCCGGAAAGTTCGTGGAGCTGAAGAGGACGACGGTAGGCAAAAACAGCAAGGTGCCGCATCTCACCTACTTGGGCGACGCGCGTTTGGGGGAGCACGTCAATATCGGGGCCGGGACCATCACGTGCAATTACGACGGCCGTGACAAGCATCCCACGACGATCGGCGATCGCTGCTTCGTCGGGTCGGATACGATGTTCGTCGCCCCGGCGGAGATGGGGGACGACGCCTCGACCGCCGCGGGATCGGTCATCACGAACCCCATTCCGGACGGCGCCCTGGGGGTAGGGCGGGCCAGACAGCGCAATATCGAGGGATGGGCACTTCGCAGGAACCAACCAGGACGACGGGGAGGCTGATAATCATGTCGGGAGTGAAGGATCTCAAAATTTTTTCGGGGACGGCGCATCCGGATTTCGCTAAGCGCATCTGCAGCGAGCTGGGGGTGCGGCTTTCGGCGGCCCGCCATTATCGTTTTTCGGATGGGGAGATTGGGCTTTCCATCGACGAGAGTGTCCGGGGGGCCGATGTCTTTGTCATCCAGCCGACGTCCTCTCCGACGAACGACAACCTGTTTGAGTTGCTGATTATGCTCGACGCTTTCAGGAGGGCCTCCGCCAGCCGCATCAACGTGGTGACCCCCTACTTTGGGTACGCGAGGCAGGACCGCAAGAGCAAGCCTCGTGAGCCGATCACCGCGAAGCTCGTCGCCAACCTCCTGACCCACAGCGGCGCGGACCGCGTGATCACGGCGGACCTCCACGCGGGACAGATCCAGGGATTTTTCGACATCCCCGTGGATCATCTGACGGGGATGCCCCTCCTCGCGTCCCACTTCAAGGAGAGGTTGGAGCCCGAGCTCCAGCGCGGGGAGGTCGTCGTGGTCTCGCCCGACGTCGGCGGCGTGGTGCGGGCACGGCGTTTTGCCGTCATGCTCAATACGGACTTGGCCATCGTCGATAAAAGGCGTTCCTACGAGGTCGCGAACTATTGCGAGGTCATGGACATCATCGGCGAGGTGCGGGGGAAGACGGCGATCCTTGTTGACGATATCATCGACACGGCGGGCACGATCTGCAATGCGGCCGCGGGCTTGAAGGAACGTGGATGCCGGACGGTGTACGCCTGTGCGACGCACTCGGTGCTCTCCGGGCCCGCGATGGATCGTATCGCCAAGTCCGAGATCGAGAAGCTGGTCTTTTCGGATACGATCCCCATTCCGGAATCCAAGCGTTCGGAAAAAGTGCAGCAGCTTTCCATCGCCCCCCTGTTTGCGGAGGCCATCCTGAGGGTCCACAGCGACCGGTCGGTGAGCAGCCTGTTCGATAAATAAGGAAACGCTGATTTAATCCATGAAGCCCCCCTGTGGTACCCCAGCTTGCCTGTTTCGAGTAAGAAACTTGCCGGGGCCGCCGCTATCAGGATAGCGGCGTGGGGGCTTGGGGGCGAAGCCCCCATGTTAATTTTTAGGGAAGCGCTGGAGATTTTTGCCTATAGATGTTTTGCATACTTACCCTTGGGAAAATATGCATTTTTGTTTTAATCAGCGCTTCCATAATAATAGGGAAACATTAGCGCTGTCCCCCCTCGGGCAAAAAAGCCTGTGAGGGCGGTAATATAAGCATCAAGAGGAGTTGTGGTGAATGTCTGAGCGAGTAACGTTAGTGATGGAGCCCAGAGAGAAGAGCAGCAAGGGGGAGAACAGGAGGCTGCGCAAGGCCGGTTGGACGCCCTGCGTTTTCTATGGCCCCGAGGTTGCGGAGCCCGTTTTGGGAAAGATCGCCTCGAAGAGCCTGGAGCGCCTGCTTGCGAGCGGACGCTGGGAGGCCACGCGCCTGACGGTGAAGCTTCCCTCCGGCGCGGAGGAGATGGGCATCGTCCGCGAGGCGCAGCGCGACCCCCTGACGGACAAGCCCGTTCACATCGATTTCCTTCGCTTGATTAAGGGGCGCAAGATCTCGGTCAAGGTCCCCGTCACGGTCCATGGGCGCGAGGTATCCCCTGGGCTCAAGGATGGCGGCGTGCTGGAGAGCGTGCACGAGCTCGAGATCGAGAGCCTTCCGATGAACATTCCGGAGAGCATTGTCGTGGACGTCTCGGAGCTGAAGCTTGGGGACTCCCTGCACGTTCGGGACCTCTCGTTGGGGGAGGACGTGACGTTGCTGGCGGAGCCGGACGAGGTCGTGGCCATCATCGTGGTTCCGAGAGGCGTGGAGGAGGCCACCGTCGAGGAGGAGCCCGCCGAGGTGGAGGTCGTGGCCAAGGGCAAGGCGGCCAAGTCCGAGGAGGAGCAGGGCAACTAGGCCGCCGACATTCGCTAAAGGGGGTGTCGGAGTGAAGCTGATTGCGGGCCTGGGGAACCCGGGGCAGGAGTATGCCTTCACCCGGCACAACATGGGCTGGCTTGCCATAGATCACCTGGTGCTGCGCGGCGGCCTGGGGAAGCCCCAGCTGAAGTTCCGGGGCGAGTTCTGGCGTATGCAGGACTGCATCCTGCTGAAGCCCCTGACCTTCATGAACCTGAGCGGGGCGTCGGTACGGGATGCCTTCGACTTTTATAAACTGACGCCTGCCGATGTGCTGGTGATCTACGACGATCTGGCGCTCCCCTACGGGCAGCTCCGACTGCGCGCTTCGGGCAGCGCGGGGGGGCACAACGGGTTGGCCTCGGTCATATCCGTGCTGGGGACCCTTGAGGTTCCGCGCCTGCGCATCGGTTTGGGAGACGCCCCCGGAAGCAGGGTCGGCCGGGTGCTGGGGCGCTTGACAAAAGCGGAGACGGAGGCCCTGCCCGCCGTCCTCGACGATGTCGAGAGGGCGGTGGACGCCTGGCTTCATCTGGACATACAGCGTGCGATGAGCTGGGTGAACGCCCCGAGGGGCGAGTCGCGGGAGTAGGCATGGCATCAATCTTATATTAATGAAAGAACGGAGGGGATGGCGCCACGCCGTCCCCTCCTTCTTCATGCATATGCTCGGCATCGGCCCCGTCCGCTTGCACGATCCGCCGGGGAAGGCCGGGCGAAATAGGCGAAACCTGAGGGGCTTGAACGGGAGAACGCCGATATAATGAGTGAGAGTGAATAGTTTTCATCAGGTTGTCCCGAGAGAGGAGGGATTCCTTTGCAGACGCAGGTGTGGTCCGGTACCAACTGGCCCCTGATCGTGGGGCTGATCCTGGGCAGCGCCGCCCTGGCCGTGTTGGGCGATGTCCTGGGTTTCAAATACGGAAAACAGCGTATCTCCGTCTTCGGCCTGCGCCCCAGATACACCAGCCGTCTGATCACGGCCATTACGGGGGCGATCATCTCCATCGTCATCCTGACGGTCCTCTCCTTGTTCTCTCAGGATGTACGTACCGCCCTGTTCAGCATGCAGTACATCCAGCAGCAGCTGATGGATCTGCACGTGCAACTGCAGAGCAGTCAGAGCAATGCGGATCAGGCAATGAAGGAACTCTCCCTCGCCCGCCGCAGCCTGGCGGACCAGCAGGGCCTGCTGCAGACGACCACGGTCAGCCTCGACCTGGCCCGCTTCGACCTCGAGTCCCTCCGCAACGACAAGCTGGTCCTGGAGAACGAGAAGAACGAGCTTGGGGCTGAGGTTGCGTCCATGAGGGAGGAGTCCGATGAGCTCAAGCGCGCCCTGAGCTCCATGCGCAGCGAGGCCATTGCGATTCACGCCAATGTCCTTCTGGCGCAGCAGGCCGTGCTTCCCAACAGTTCTGCCGCTCAGGTGAGCGAGGACCTCCAGGCCCTCGCAAAGAACGTTCGGCGCTCCGTCCTCTCCGGGCTCTCGGAAAAGCTGAGCCAGGGGATGCGGGACCTGACGATCGCTTTCGATCCGGACGAGGAGGCGGAACTGATCGAGCGCTTGACGAATTTTCCCGAGCGCTCCTACGTCAGGGCCTTGTCCGCGGAGAACGTCGCCCTGGGGGAGCCGGTCAGGGTTCGGCTCGAGATGGGGACGAGTCACCGGATTTATGCCGCTGGGGAGCCGGTCTACCGTAAGCTGATCCACGCTCAGCGTCCCGATTTCGACGCCGAGGAGGCCCTTCATCTGTTTTTGCGCGAGCTCAAGCTCAAGGCCATCCGCGATGGGGTCCTGCCCGATCCCGCCACGAACAGAGTGGGGACCGTGGAGGGGGTTACCTTTTTCGACGTCGTGGAGAGCTTGAAGGACGTCCATTCGCCCGTGATCGTCAGCGCTCTGGCCTCCCATGATATCTACACGGAGGGACCGGTCGATATCCGGTTCGTCCTGGAGGAGTAAAGCCGTTCGCCCGGCGGCGAGGGGAGAGAATGAGGGAGGAGAAGATGAGGGACGAATACGTTTTTTACGACAGCAAATACGCGGTTACGGCCCCGGAGCTCCAGGACCTGTACCGGTACACGGGGTGGGGGCGCAGCCGGTCCGTCGAGGGAATCCAGGCGATGCTCGACGGGACCGGCATCTGTTTTTCCGCCCGTCATCAGGATAAATTGGTCGGCTTCTGCCGCATGATCACGGATTTCGTCTACAGGGCTACCCTCTGGGACGTCATCGTGCACCCCGCGCATCAGGGCAAAGGACTGGGGAGCTCCCTGGTGGACTACGCGCTGAACCACCCCGCCATCCGCGGCATCCCCATGATCCTGACCTATACCAGCGAGTGGGAGTCCTTCATGGAGTCCCGCGGATTCGAGCCCCGCAAGGGGGCAATGCTGCTGCTGCGCTGTCCGATAGAATATTCTTGAATAGAATATTCCTGATAGAATGTTTTTGAGTCAGAAGGGACGGATGCCCTCTTGAACGAGCCGAAGACCTGCGTGATCGTCTATACCGACGGCGGCGCGTCGCCGAACCCCGGACTGGGCGGGTGGGGCGCCGTCCTCGTCTCGCCCGGACACGGCGGTCTGGAACGCGAGCTCTATGGGGCCGAGCCGGACACGACGAACAACCGGATGGAGCTCACGGCCGCGATCCAGGCGCTCAGGGCGCTGAAATACCCCTGTCGGGTGGAGCTGCACACGGACTCCACGTACCTGCGCAACGCCTTCGAGAAGGGCTGGCTGGAGCGGTGGCGCAGGAATGGCTGGCGCACGTCGGGGAAACAGGCGGTGCTGAACCGGGACCTCTGGGAGGAGCTCTGGGAGCTCTCCAGGACCCACTCCATACATTGGCACTGGGTGAAGGGGCACGCCGGCGACGAGCGCAACAACCGCTGCGATGCCCTGGTGCAGCGGGCGAAGGAGGAATTCCTCTCGGGGATGTCGCCCGCCGCCCCGGCTTGAGCTCGGGTCCGTTTTGTTTCATGGCTGTGTTCCGAGACCGTATTCCATGACCGTATTCATGACTGACGGAACCTCGTCGCCTGTGCGCTTTGTCCGCCACTGCCTCGGGCTTCTGCTCCACACGCTCTGGCCCGTGGCGTGTCCCGTCTGTGGTCGGTTGGGGCAGGTGTTGTGCGGGGAGTGCCTGGGCTCCCTTTTGACCCGGCAGATTCCCCGCTGCCTGTCGTGCGGGGGCCCGGCCCCCTGCCTCGACCATCCCTGGAGCGCCCCGATCCTTCCGGGGGCGGTCTATGGGGAAGTCGTCAGGGAGATCATCCACCGCTTGAAGTACGGGCGAACCCGTGCCCTGGGGCCGATCCTCGGCCGAGGGCTCGCGGAGCTCCATCCTCGCCCCTCCTTGGATGTCCTGGTTCCTGTCCCGCTTCATCTAAAAAGCCCGAGGGGCTATAATCAGGCTGAGGGGATTGCTCTGGGGCTGGGCCGTGCGTGGGGGATCCCGGTCCGCAGCCTTGCGCGGTGGTCGTGCGACGTCCCCGCCCGCACGCGGCTGAGCCGGACGGAACGGAAGGAGCTGCGCGTGGAGGACTTCGTCGTCGCTCCCGACGTGCGCGGGTTGAGGGTTGGGCTTGTGGACGACGTCTGCACGACCGGGACCACGCTGTCGCGGCTCGCCTCGGCCTGTACCGCGGCGGGGGCGAGGGTGGAGGCAGCCTTCGTTGCGGCGCACGTTCCGGGATGATTTCCCTAAAGCACGGGGACGGATGCTCCGATATTAAGACTTAGGATCGGATTTTGTTGGCATCTGTATGGGGGCGGTGTGCTTGTGCCGAACAACGATACTGTTGCTGCGGTTTGATGCAATCGAACAACATGGTGTCTGCGGTTTATAGTCGCAGAGGATAAGTCGCAGATAAGCGGAGAGCCAGTGGGGAACGAGCTGAGCAAATCACTTAGGGGCTTTGCCAGAGCTGGCCGCCTGCGGGGGGAGTGTTGCTTATGATCGGAAAAGTGTCCAGGCCTTACGGGCCCGAAGCGGCGGGCAAAAACAGGGCGAAGAAAGGATATAGCGCGGAGGGGCTTTCCGGAGAGAGCGACCGGGCGGACTTCAGCCCCTTCGCGGTGGAGCTGGCCCGGATCGGGGCCGAGCTGAAGAATGTCCCCGACGTGCGGCAGGACGTCGTTGATCGTCTCAAGGCCCAGGTGGCGGCGGGCGAGTACGTCCCCCAGCTCGAGCATGTGGCCCGGAGCCTGGTCCTGTCCGGGCTTCTGGACCTTCAATAGTCACGGTAGACGGACGTGCGCGACCGGGTCAAGGCGCTCATCGATGCGATTCAGGACGAGGCGGATACCATAGACGACCTCATCGACGTCGTGCAGGAACAGCGTGAGGCCCTGAGGGGCGATGGGGTCGAGATCCTCCAGGACCTGATGCGGGAGCAGCGGGAGATATTCTTTGACGTGCAGACGCAGGAGGCTCTCAGGGACGAGCTGGCGAAGGGGCTGGCCGCCGAGCTGGGTTGTGAGCCTCAGGCATCCTCCCTCAGCGACGCCTTCGAGGAGGACGAACGGGCGCTCTTCAACGGGGTTGCGGATCGCCTGACCCAATCCTTGTTTGGGCTCAAGTCGGAGATGGTCATATTGAGCGGGCTGATCGACCAGAACGAACGGTACACCTCGATGTTGCTGTCGGAGTGGCGGCGTCTTGAGGGTGGAGCTTCGCGGTTGAACGGCACGGATTTCAGGGGCTAAACGGGGGTAAGCGAAAAAATGTTGAACAGCTTTTATGGGCTCGAGATGGGCAAGCGTGCGCTCAACGCCTTCAGGCTCGGGCTCCAGACCGTGGGCCATAACGTCTCGAACATGAAGACGGCGGGATACTCGCGTCAGAGGGTGAACCTCTCGACGATGCCGCCCTACGCGACGCCCGGAGAGTCCCGGGCCGGCGGGCCCGGTCAGGTCGGGATGGGCGTCAAGGTCGACGAGATCGTGCGCATCCGGGACGAGTTTCTGGACTTCCAGTACCGGTCCAGCCTGTCGACCCTGGGCTACTGGGACAAGATCAATAAGCTCTACGAGGCGATCCAGAACTATATCCCCGAGCCGGTCAAGCCGGGTATCCGGGTCTCCATGGACAACTTCTTCAACGCCATGCAGAAGCTGCAGGAGAACCCGGAGAGCACCGCCGCGCGCCAGGCCCTGGTCGAGTCCGCGAGATCCCTGGGCGGGACCCTGAGCGGGGTGATCAAGGGGGTCGAGTCCTACTCCAAGGCCCTCAACGACGAGGTCAAGACCTCGGTCGATCAGGCCAACCGCATCCTGCACGAGATCGCGTCCCTGAACAAGCAGATTTATCAGCTCAAGGCCCTGGGCCAGAACCCCAACGACCTCCTGGACCAGCGCGACCTGCTCCTGGACAAGATATCCCGCATGATGGACGTAACCTTCCAGGAACCCCTCAAGGTTGGGGATACGACGGGGGAGTTCTTCATGACCCTGAACGGCCGCACCCTCATCCAGGGCGATCACGTGCGCGAGCTGCGCGCCCACGCCTTCCAGTGGGACGGCAAGGTCTATTACGACGTGCAGGTTGCGGAGAACGAGTTCGACATCGTGGAGAACTGCAAGGTGGCCGATGTGCTGGCGACGGGGCCCGAGGGGGTCCATCAGCTGAACGTCGACCGCCTGGCCAATGGCAAAGAGTGGGAGATCGGCGGGGGGGACCCCCTCTGTCTGAACCCGGACGGGACGGTCAAGGAGCCCCGTGTCTCCATGCGCCGGCGTCCCATGACGACGACGGAGGCGCTGGGGATCAAGGGGTCGTTCCGCATCCAGGTAGGGACGCAGGGCACGCGGGTCGCCTCCAAAATCTTCAGCAACGCGAACGACCCGGACCTCGATCCGGGCGACATCCTCGGCCCTGGCAAGGCGGGGGATTCCTATACCTTCCGCGTCGGAGCGCACGACGCTCAGGTCGACGTGACCGTAAAGTGGGACGACACGGCCAAGAAGTGGAAGATGACAAGCGATGTCTTCGCCACGACGGCGGGGGGGACCTCCAACGTGCCGCTGCCGGCCACGTACCCCGCGGAGGGGACTGGCGACAGACTGACCGTGGGCGACGTGGCTGATTTTCTCAAGGCCGCCCTGCCCAAGAGCGGGCAGAACGCCTTTACCGTGCACTCCGGCCCCGCGGGGGCGCCGACGCAGCTTGCCGTCGAGTCCAAGGAGAACTGGCTGGTCTCCATCACGGACGTCGAGGGGGACTTGGCCGCGCGGATGGGCATGAAGAACCCCAGCCCCACGGTCACGATCGATGTGGAGGAGGGGGACTCGCTCGAGATCATCCGCAACAAGATCAACGAGAAGTATCAGGCGGAGTTCGGCGTGAAGGCCCCGGAACAGTGGGTGCACGCCTCGTTGAAACAGGATTCCGACCAGTCCTGGTACCTGACCTTCGCCTCCGACGTCCCCGGCGAGGCCCAGCGCATCACCCTGCTGGGCGGGGAGGACGGAAACCTCCAGACGCTTCGCCGGCTGGGCCTGTTGAAGCTGGAGCAGACGGGGAAGACTGCGGCGAATGCCCCCGTCTACCGCGAGGTCTCGGCCTTCTCGACCGTGGCCGAGGACGCGTCGTTCACCTTCGACGGCGCGCGCTACCTCTCCGCGGACAACAAGTTCGACAAGGCCCGGCGGGTTCCCGCCCTCGGGAATGACAGCGATTACTCGGCCCGGACGCTCTCCACGGTCAGCGAGGGGATGCGGTTCAAGCTCAAGGGCGTGGGGAGCACGGCCATCACCGTCCGGCACCACGTCCGGGGCGGCTCCATCAAGGCCCTGGAGGAGGCCCGCGACGGCGTCATCCCCGAACTCGAGGCGACGCTGGACGGCCTGGCCTGGGAGCTGGTCAAGCATATCAACGCCTATCAGTACTCCGGGTACGGTATCGGCGGGAATCAGGAGACGACCGGCGTGGCGTTCTTCAAGCCGCTGCGGTTCAAATCGGACGCCGCCTCGGGGCTGGACGTCAACGAGGCGGTCCGGTCCGCCAACGGCCTGATCGGGGCGGCCATGGGCAAGCTGGACGCCTCGGGCAAGGCGACGTTCGGAAAGAGTGGCGGCTCCGGGAACGGCAAGAACGCCGCCCGCATGTTGGGGCTGAAGAGCGCCAGGGTGCTGGAGAACGGCAGCACGACCGTGGGGGGGTATTACGACGCGTTTCTGGCGAAGATCGGCTCGGATGCGGGGCACGCCGAGCTGATGTTCAAGGCCCAACAGCATATCGCGTCGCAGCTCGACGTGCAGCGTCAGTCCGTCATGGGCGTCAACATGGACGAGGAGCTGCTGGATATGATGGCGCTCAATAAGGCGTTCGGCGCCATGGCGCGGTACGCGACCACCGTGGACGAGATGCTGGATCGGATCATCAACGGCTTCGGTCTGGTGGGCCGCTAACCAAGGGCAGAGCCCCTGGACCCGTTTGCCGTAACCCACAGCCCTGCGACACCCGTTGGGCGCCAGGGGCAGAGCCCCTGGACCCGTTTGCCGCAGCCTACAGCCTTGCGTCGCCCGTTGGGCGCCGGAAGAGAGGCTGGAGGGGTAAAAGTATCGGGGCAGAGCCCCTGGACCCGTTTGCCGCAGCCTACAGTCCTGCGACACCCGTTGGGTACATAATATCGGGGGCGGAGCCCCCTTCTCCAAAATTGAGGATGAACGGCAGGGGGGTGCTTTTCCCCGCCGTGCGGAGGTAATCGGAGATGAACAGTCGCGTCACCACTTCAATGATGTATGGAACCCTGATCAACTCGCTTCACGAGAACTCGAGGCGGGTCCTGGACCTGCAGCGCCAGCTCTCGACGATGCGCAGGTATGCCCGGTTGTCCGATAACCCCTCGGTGATTGCGCGCTCCCTGAAACTGGAGGCCGCGCTGAAGGACAACAAGATCTACAGGGAGACCCACGACAACGCCACGGCGATGCTCAAGCACTCGGAGGCGGCACTGAACCAGATCGTGGAGGCTGCGCGGGCGATACGGGGCCTCGTAGTCCGGGCGGGCGATGGAACCTTGCCGCGGGAACAGGTTACTGATATCGCGAGGCAGATCAATGAGAACAAGAAGACGATCCTCAACGCGCTGAACACCAAGGTGGCGGGCAAGTACCTGTTCGGCGGGACGGACACGGGGGCGAAGCCCTTCGTCATTGGCCCCGACGGACACATCAAGTATCAGGGCTCCAACGAGCGCATCCGGTACGAGATCGAGGAGGGGCTGCTGGCCGACGTCTCCTTCGCGGGCACCGAGGTGGCGGTCAAGAACGAGAGGTCTCATTTTATATGCAGCCACGAGGTCCCGGCGGACTGGAAGTGGACGGGCCGCGAGGAGAAGGTGCAGATCACGGTGGGGAACCGCACCCTGTCCGTGTACATCCCCGAGCAGTGGATCGACGAGGTGGCGACGGGCAAGACCAAGTCCACCGACTACAACCGGTTCCGGGACCCCGGCGAGGTTTCGGGAATCTCCCTGGACGACCTGGCCACGCTGGTGAACCGCGCGCTGAAAGAGCAGGGCGCGGACATGCTGGTGACGGCGACGGTGGAGAAGGACCCCAACACTAACATGCAGCGCATGGTCCTGAAGAGCAACACGGGCGAACCCGTGGGCATCACCGGCTGGCCCGACACGGACTACCTTCCCATGCCCCAGTCCATCGCGGGGCTCGCCTTCCCCAAGTCGGGGACGACGGGAACGCCTCCAGGCGTTACCGTTAAGACCCCCAATTGGAACCACTCCATGCTGGCCGGAGGCACGGAGGTAACGGAGGATAAGCTTAAGGGGCTTGTGGGCAAGACCCTGACTGTCGTGGCTGGCGGGACGACGACAAATCACACCTTTGCTGCGGACCCGGCCGACCTCGATGCTCTGGTGAGTGAGCTCAACGGGGCCGGCGTCCTACCCCCGAACGTAACCGCCCGTATCCAGAACGGCAAACTGGTCCTGACCTCGTCGAACGGGGACGCCATCCGCGTGGATGGTACCGCCGCAGAACAGCTCTTCGGCGGCGTTCGCGTCAGCGAGAAGACGAAGTACCATGGGATGATGGGCACGGCCAATACCCTGGGTTGGCGGGATGACACGCTGGGCAAGGGGATCTCTCTCGAGCTGAACGGCCAGACCTACAACTTCACCTTTGATGGTAAGCGCTCCATCACAGACCTGGTGAACGAGATCAACGCGAAGGTCCCGATGGACGCGGGGGACCTTCCGGTTGCGTCCGTCGTGTCGGGACGCCTGGTGCTCCAGTCCTCGCGGGGGCAGATCACGGTCAAGGACCATGGGACGGCCGGGGGCGTCCGTCAGCTCCTCGGCTACGACGGACCGGTGAAAAGTTCCACCAGCTCGGTGACGGTCCAGCTGGACGGAAAACAGCCGATCAAGGTCTACGCCAACGAGGGCGACGACCTGACGAAGATTGCGGAGAAGCTCAACTCCATCGAGGGGCTCTACGCCCGGACCTCGGCGGACAAGGATCAGCTGGTGGTCACGGCCCAGCGCATCGGCAAGCTGCCGACGGACCCGCTTTCCGTGCCTGCCGCGGCGGAGAAGCCGCATTATCCCTCGTTCACCCTCAAGGGCGAGGGGATGGGAATGGCGCTCTTCGACTACGCCTTCTCGTCGGACCCGGAGACGGGGGTGCAGAGGGGCATCATCGGCTCCAAGGAGCAGACCCGCCCCGTCGATCACAGCCACATGGACGTGTTCGACTACCTTGGCATGGAGACGGGCATGAAGAGCGTGGAGTTCGCGCCGGGCCGAAAGCTGGTCGTTCCGCCGGGCAAGCCCCTGCATTGGCGGGTGATGAGCGGGTCCCACGTCGCGGACATAACCCTGAACCCCGGCGAGTACACCCTGGCCGACCTGGCCGATCGGCTGAAGAACGCCGGCGCAGGCTGGCTCGACGTGACGGTGGACGTCTTCCGTTCCCCCGGCGTCTACAGCGAGGACGACCACGAGAAGGGGCTCGGCACCAGCCATAACGAGGAGAAGGCGACGAACCGCCTGGTCATCCGCGCCCCCGGCGGTGCGCCCGTACAGTTCCTGGACATGAACGGCCAGCGCTACGCCGAGGAGTTGGGGTTATCCACGGCGGTGCGGACGGACCCGGACATGGGGGTCAAGGACATCGAGTTCCCGACCGCCCCCTGTCTGGACGACGACCTGGGCGTTCGGCTGCGGGTGCAGATGTCCTGCGGCAAGGCGTACGACGTCCGCCTCTCGCGCAAGGACGTGACCGACCCCGCCACGGGCTTCGTCGATCGGGTCAAGGTGATGCGCGAGATCGCGAAGCAGGTCAACGAACAGGCTGGCGAGGAGCTCATGAAGGTGGCCATCCCCGTCGACGAAAACGGAAAGGAGATCCCGAACTCCGCGTCCCTCTACACGGTGACCGGAGAGTCCTTCTCCGTCGTCGACCTGCCGGTCTCCGACCCCGCGTGGGCGGACTACTCCGGCGGCATCGCCGCCCAGATGGGCATCCATACGGGCGTGACCAGCAACATGGGGGCCAAGAAGGGTGGAGCCGCCGCCGGTTTGAAGGACAATGAAAAAATCGGCAAGGCGGGCACGATCCGCTTCGAGTCCCTGGGACGCAAGGTCGAGATCGACATCTCCGCGGACGACACGGTGAAGAGCGTCATGGACCGGCTGCGCTCCCAGGCGGGAGACTGGCTCTACGTGAACTACTTCGACGCCAAGATGGGGAACAAGAACGGCCAGGGGGGCGATTACCCCATCCTCTCCATCGCGGCCAAGGATGGCTCCGCCGTCAACGTGGTGGACGTCAAAGGCAGTGTGGCCCGGGAAAAACTGGCGCTGAACACCAGTATCCAGGGCGAAAAAAGCTTTTTCGATGCGGTGGGGAACCTGCTTCCGGCGGAGATGTGGGAGGAGGGGCAGACCCCGGCACGGACCTTCGACATCACCGTGGCGGGCTACACCCACACCATCGATCTGACGGCGATGCGCGACACGAACGGCAACGGCAAGTTGGATGCACAGGACCTGGTCGCGACGATCAACGCCCGGATGCAGGACTACGACGTTCGGGCCGAGCTGAACAAGGACGGACACCTCGTCCTGTGGTCGCCGCGGGGATATTCGATCACGGCGAAGGCCTCCCAGTTGAAGGCGGACGGCTCGTTCGACTCGGACATCACCAACACTTTCTTTGGTGCGGGAGTTTCGGCAAAAACTCCCTACCGGGGCGGCTACAAGCTGGAGGACGCGGCGCGGCCGGGGCCAAACGGTGACAACACTATGCACACGCAGAACGTGACGATCCGCAGCGGGGCGAACCGGAGGAAGCAGGACATCTTCGGCGTGCTGGACGACGTGATCGCCGCCGTGAAGTCCGAGAACCGCACCGCGATCTCCGACGTCATGCTCCCGCGCATCGACCGCTTCATCGACAATCTCCTCAAGGTGCTCTCCACCAACGGGGCGCTCCAGAGCCGTTATGAGAGCAACAAGGCGCGGCTTGTGGCCGACGACGCCCAGATGACCGAGACTCTGCAGGACTTGGTCGCGATCAAGCCGGAGGAGGCGATGACGGAGCTGATGATGGCCAAGTTCATGCAGGAGGCCAGTTTGTCGGTCATCTCTCAGATAATCCAGCCGACGCTGCTGAACTTCCTGCGCTAGCGTGCCGTTAGGATATTCAAGGTAGGATATTAGGGATAGAAAAATGCCGGAGACTTTTGTGAGCGAGCGCTTTGGAGAGATCACGTACACGCAGGACGACGTCCTGTCCTTTCCCCGCGGCCTTCCCGCGTTTGAGAACAGCCGGAGCTGGGTCCTGGTGGGGGACGAGGACAACGCCGTAAAGTGGCTGCAGAACATCGAGGACGGCGCGCTGGCCCTGCCGGTGACGACGCCGGACGCCGTGATGCCGGACTACAACGCCCGCATCCCCGAGGACGAGCTGGAGCTGGTGGGGTCGATGGACCCGTCGGACCTGGCGCTCCTCATCGTGGTCTCCATCCCGGAGGCGGCGCCGTGGAACATGACCGCCAACCTGAGGGCCCCAATTCTCCTGAACCTCAAGACGCACCGGGCCGTCCAGGTGATCGCCCTGAACGAGGAGTACCCCATCCGTCACGTCGTCTTTCCGGAGGACGTTCGGGATACGATGAAGCGGGCGGCGATCCTCCAGGGAGAGACGAGCTGATGCTGGTCCTCAGCAGAAAGATCAACGAGTCCATCCAGATCGGGACGGACGTCGAGGTCACGGTCATCGACGTGAGGGGCGACGTGGTGCGCCTGGGCATCAACGCGCCGCAGAAAACGCAGATCTGGCGGAAGGAGCTCTGGGACGTCATCGTCGAGGAGAACAGGGCGGCGGCCAGGGCGGCCCGGTTGGATAAAAATTCGCCCCAGGCGGTCCCGACGCCGCAGCTGCCCGTATCGGCCTTCTCGCGGCTCTCCAAGATCAGGACCGTCCACCCCGGGAAACCGAGGCGGGAGGAATAGATTTCACGAGGCATAGATTTTGAAGCTTGGATTTTCAATGGGAATAGACTTCAAAATATTCCTTGCAAACTGTTCATCGAAAGGTGGGATGTGCAGGGTGGAATGCGGCCGCAAAGGACGCGTTTGAATTTTCGTTGATTTTTTGTTAAACTTTTTTCGTTTGTTTCAAGCGCTCGAGGGAGACCAGGACGGTCTGTAAGATTCGGATTTTGTGATTGCGGGGCAGGAAGCCCCGGACGCAGGAGGCTAAGAGAGATCATGAGGATTTACCACAACATACCGGCGCTCTACGCTTACAATTCGCTGAACGCGACCAACAGCGCGCTCCAGAAGTCCATCCGGACGCTCTCCACGGGGCTGAGGATCAACAGCGCGGCGGACGACGCGGCGGGCCTGGCCATCAGCGAGAAGATGCGCTCGCAGATCAACGGCCTGAACATGGCGGTGCGCAACGCGCAGGACGGCATCTCGATGCTGCAGACTGCGGAGGGCGCGCTGTCCGAGGTGCACAGCATCCTCCAGAGGATGCGGGAGCTGTCGGTACAGGCGGCGAACGACACGCTGACGCAGCAGGACCGTCAGTACATCCAGCTGGAAATAGACCAGCTGAAGAGCGAGATAGACCGGACCTCGACGGCGACGCAGTTCAACAAGAAGCGCCTGCTGGACGGGAGCTCCGCGGGCCTGTGGTCGTCGAACGACCTGGCGACGAAGGCGTACATCCGCGGCTCCCTGCGCCAGATCGACCGGTTCGGCCAGAAGGCGGCGTTCGAGGGGAACTACAAGATCCAGATCAACGCGAAACCCGGCCAGGCCGAGGCGATGAAGACGGATGTCTTTACGATCAAGCACAAGAACGTGGTGATGGGCGCCAGCCTGAACGACCAGGCGGGCGTGTCCGGGCTGCGGGTGGACAACCTCCCGGCGGGGACGTACACGGTGAAGACGACCGGTCCCGTGGCGAACTCCGGCGTGCAAGTCACGGGGCAGTACGGATTTGGAGCTACATTGCACAAACTTACCTCTACAACGAACTTTGCTGCTGGAGTCGGTGGCGCAGATGTCGCTGGGAAAACGCTGACAATTTCTCTAGACGGGACTGCGGCCACAACGGTTACTTTTGCTGCTGCTGATAATGACCTCGATAAGGTCATTACCAAGATTAATGCGAGTGGCGGCCTCCCCGAAGGGGTTACGGCGACAAACGATGGTGGGAAACTCGTGCTGACTTCCACTAAAGGTGTCATTACCGTGGCCGGTACTGCGGTAGATGGTACCAACGCAGCTGTCGGCGGTACGCTGATCAATCAAAATATCATTGAGACAGCAACCCCAATAACGATGCCGGATCTCCTTACCGCTTCCGTGACGGACGGGGCTCTTACGGGTAACGCCAGCATCCTCTACGAGGTGGTGTCGGTCAACGCCCAGGCGAAGAGCGTGACGCTGAAGGCGACGGCCAACATCCTGAACCCGGACGGCACCGTGACCACCAAGGTAAACGACAACATCGTTCTGACCGAGGGAGGGACGGTGGACCTCAGCGAAAAGCTGGGACTCGGAGCAAAGGACTCCGGGGCCTTCACGCTCGAACTCAAGGCGGGGATGACGGGGCTTTTCAGCGTCGGCAACAAGTTCGTCCAGAACGTCACCAAAAAGACCGGCACGGTGGATAAGGACATCACGGTGGAGATCAGCGGGACCCAGACGCAAAGCTGGCCCTTCAAGTGGGGGGACAAGGTCACGGACGAGACCCTGAAGTTCGGCCTGGACGCGTCGAAGGTGAAGGAGAAGGAGCTGCACTTCCGGAGCTTCTACCTGAACAGCAAGAACGGCACGGTCTACGAGGGCGACATCGTCCTGAAGACCAACGCCACTCA
>NZ_CAUUWA010000051.1 GCF_963548695.1 uncultured Fretibacterium sp. | reverse complement strand
AAGCCGCCCCCCTTCCCCAGCCTGAGGCCGGAATGGCTGCAGCTCAGGCAGGGGACGACGGCAAAGTCCACCTCGTCCGTGCCTATCAAAGGCGTTTCCCGCGTGGGTTCCGGAATGCCGTAGGCCCCGGGCGCCAACCGGCTCATGGCATCGATCTGCCGCAGCTCCATCACCCCCATGCGAATGCACAGGGGCACGCAGAGCTGCTTTCCGTCGTGCAGCGCGTTCTCCAGAAATGTACGGGTATCGATCTCCCGGCCGGTCCCGACAAAACAGAATACCGTCCGCGCAGACAGGTACTCCGGCATGGCCGCCAGCCGGGCGCAGATCGCCCCGCTGGTCTGCGCCCAGTAGGCATCGGGCAATTCCACCTCGGCCTCACGGATAGTTTTCCGCAAAAGCCGCTTTTCCTCCTGGATAGTCATGGACAAATCCTCCTCTTCCTTTCCGCCTCGTCCGCAGCTCCCGATTTATCCCCACCGAAGCGGAACAAAGAAAAGCATGGCACAATGTTATTGCGCCCTGCAGGGAATGCTTTTCGGCCAAGCAGGCTAATCAAGTGAAGTCTAACACTGTTTTGGCAAACAATCCGTGTAATGAGGAACACGACATTTCACGATCCCAAAATTTCGGGGTCACTGGAAGACCGCACAGCCTTCAGAGCGAGACAGGTTCGGTAGATGACGGACCAAGGCAAAAGAAAGAACCCGCCAATATGCATCATGGAAACCATTGGAGGCTTTCCCAAACCCCACGCAGGATAGAGGAGCATGAGGAAAGCCGCCTTGGCAGCACCGAGACTACGGCAAAGTACGACCCTGTAGACAAAGAAGAGGCTCAAAAGGCTGACAAAACCATACCCCAGGGTTCCTTCCTTGATCCTGGTGATCTTCATTCCCCTGATCCCTTCACAAAAATAGATCAGAAACACGAGGAAAAATTCGACCTCATATTTTTCAAACAATATTCTGAGGGGGCTTTTGAGGTTCGAGGTCCCCATCCCGGTACGGGAATCCAGCCTGACGCTGGCATGATACAGGATCGCAGCATCCAAGAGAAGGTATAAGAGAACCAAAGGAAAGGGCCTCATGTCCCTTTCGCCTCTCTGGAGAAGAATCGCGGTGATCGTTACAGGACAGGCAACGACGAGAAAAAAGCACAGCGTACCGCGCGCCCAACCGGCCTTTCGTCGCGAGCAGACCTGCAGCATGACAATCTCGATGAACGCCGTGAGAATGATCCGAAGGATATTGGCATAGGGCATCTCCCCCAGGAGCGTGTATTGACGAAATTCAGGCAGGAGAAGCGGGCCTCCAAAGCCCGAAAGCCATATCATCGCACTGCAGAAAAACTCCACCTCGTAATTCTCGAACCACTTTTTCATGCTCATCCTCCTCCCATAACGGCAAAGAGCAGGAGCCCTGGATACCTCTATCCAAGGAGTCGGAGGGGTCAGAGCGCGGAGCGCAGCTGGTCCAGATCGGCGCCCCGGCGCGCCGCGATGATCTCCGCCAGAATGGAGACCGCGATCTCCTCCGGCGTCTCGGCCCGGATCGGCAGGCCGATAGGCTGGTGGATGCGGTCGATCTGATCGGGTGCCAACCCATCCTGGATCAGCCGCTCACGCACGTAGGCGATCTTTCGGCGCGACCCGATCATCCCGATGTAGGCGCATTTCCGCCCCTCCAGCAGCTTTACCACCTCGGCGTCCAGAGCGTGCCCGCGCGTCACGATCACGACAAAGCTCGCCGAGTGCAGGTTCAGGCCGCGGTCAAACACATCATCCAGTGGGCAGGCCAGCGTCCTGCCCCAGGGAATGCTCTCCCCGTTGGCGAATTCCGCGCGCTCGTCCCAGGTCAGCACTGGCATCCCCGTGTCGTACACCAGGCGCGCCAAGGCTCGGCCCACGTGCCCGGCCCCGAAGATCACCACCTCCGGCGACCGTCCGTAACGCTCCAGATAAACCGAGACGTCGCCGCCGCAGGCGGCCCCCTCCAGCGCGGCCTCCTCCGCCTTGAGGCTCTCCCGGTAGAGCTCCGTGTCCGTCCCCTCGCGCATCATCGCACGGGCCCGCTCGATCACATGATGCTCGGTGACGCCGCCGCCGATCGTGCCCTCCAAGGTCCCGTCGGGACGCACCAGCATCGCGGCCCCGCGGCCCCGCGGCGTGGACCCCTGGTCGTCCACCACGGTGCAGAGCACCGCCTCCTCCCCTGAGTCCACCCACTCCAACAGTTTCCGAAGCATCGAGTGCTCCATCTAAATAAAGCCTCCTAAACATAAAACTCCCGGCATCATCAAGCGATCGTACCGGAGACGGCCAGGACCTCCCCGCCGTAGAGCGCCAGGCGCTGTCCCGGCGCTGGGGCGAACTGCGGCCGCTCGAATGCAACCGAGAGCTCCGCGCCGCCCAGACTCAGGATCCGGCAGGGGGCAAGGGGCGAACGGGAGCGCGTCTTGCCCATGAGGACCGCGTCCCGCCCCAGAAGCTCCGGCGCCAGCACGTTGGGGCGCTTCGCCGTTACGACCGTCCGGAACGCGCACTCCCGCGGCCCCACGACGAGCGTGTTCTCCGCCCTGTCCAGCCTCAGGACGTAGAGCGGGTGCGGCGCGGCGATGCCCAAACCCTGCCTCTGCCCCGGCGTATACCGGGACAGCCCCTTGTGCCGTCCCAACAGCGCGCCCGAGAGGTCCCGAATCGGACCCGGCCCGGCGTCCCCGACCCACTCCCGATAGTCCGTCCCCGCAAGAAAGCAGACCTCCATGCTGTCGGGCCGCTCGGCGGCGGGCAGCCCCGCATCGCGCGCGATCTCCCGGACCTGGAGCTTCGTCAGCTCCCCCAAAGGAAACCGTACGCGCTCCAGGCGCACCCGGTCGATATCGCAGAGGAAATAGCTCTGGTCCCGCACCTCATCCAGGGCCCGGGCCAGCCGCGCTCCCGACGGCGTGCGGAGGATGCGGGCATAGTGTCCCGTGGCGACGAGGACGCGGGCGTCTCCCACCCACTCGGCGGCGGCGTCCATCAGCAGGCCGAACTTGATGGAACGGTTGCAGTCCGCACAGGGATTGGGCGTCCGCCCCTCCCGATAGGCACGCAGAAAAGGCGCGATCACCCGTGCTCGGAACGTTTCCCCGGCATCCAGGGTCCGGTGCGGAATGCCCAGCGCCTCGGCAATGCGGGCCGCGGACTCCCCCGTCTCGACCGGCTGGTCGCGCCCCGGAATACGAAGGGTCAGCCCCCAGACCGTCCAGCCCTCCCTACGGAGCAGAAGCGCCGCGACGCTGCTGTCCACGCCGCCACTCATCAGCAGGACGATCGTTTGGCCCCCGGCCATGTCGCCCATCGAAGGAGGCCGCTCCTACTTCAAACTCTGCACGACCTTCTCGGTCAGCACCCGGCCCTTTTCGGCGGTGGAGAGGACGGCCCGCATCATGGAGCCGCGCGCGCCGCGCTCCAGCTCGGCGACCCCCTCGATCGTCATGCCGCCCGGCGTGCAGATGTCGTCCCGAAGGGCCGACGGCGACCGGCCGGAATCCATCGCCAGCCGGGCCGCGCCCAACACCGCCGCCGCCGCCCCCTTGTAGGCAATTTCCTTGGGCAGCCCCGCCTGAATGCCGCCCATCGCGGCGGCCTCCAGCAACGACAGAAAGAACGCCGGGCCGGCGCCCGTCAGGGAGGTGAGGGCATCCAGATTCCTCTCCTCGGTCAGCTCAGCAGACCCCACGAGGGAGAAGAGCCCGACGAGCCCGGTCCTCTCCTCCTCCGAACAGGAGCCCGAGGGAGCGACCCCCGTGAAGGAGGCGTTCATCGCCGCACAGATGTTCGGCATCGCACGAGCCCAGCGCGCCGTCGGGGCCGTCCTCTCCAGCAGCTCCAGGGGCACGGCCGCGGCCAGGGAGACGCAGAGCTTGCCCTCGAGCAGAGGAGCGACCTCCCCCACGACGCTCAGGGTCAGGTGCGGCTTGACCGCGAACATCACGACCTGCCCCTGTGAAGCGGCACGGGCGTTGTCCGATATCAGGGCGACCCCATCCGCCTCGAGATGGCGTCGACGCTCCGGATGGGGCGCCGACGCCGTGACCTCGCAGCCGGCCCTCGCCAGCCCCCGGGCCACCGCGCCGCCCAACGCGCCGGCCCCGATGATGGAGAGACGCAAATCCTTCAGTTCCATACCTCAATCCCCCTCTTTCCCCTGCCGGCCGGGGCGCCCCCTGCGCCACTCGAACATCCCCAGGGCGGCCGCCACGCTGGCGTTGAGCGAGCCTACGCCCCCCTGGATGGGGATGCGCAGCCGCTGATCGCATCTCTCGCCCACGAGACGGGAGAGCCCATCGCCCTCCGCCCCGACGACCAGGGCCAGCCGTGCGGGGAGCGCGTCATCCCACAGGGACTCCAGAGCCCCCCCGTCCAGCCCCACGACCCAGAAACCGGCCGCCTGGAGCTGTTCCAGGGTCCGCACGATGTTGACGACCGGGATCATGGGAAGGCGGAGCGCAGCGCCCGCGCTGGTCTTCACCACCGTTCCCCCGGGCAGGGCCGAACGCCGCCGGGAGTAGACCACGGCCGACGCGCCCGCCGCCTCCGCCGACCGCACGACGGCCCCCAGGTTGTGCGGGTCCTCGATATGGTCCAGAACGACGATCAGGGCGGGCTCGGCCTCGGCCCCGGAAAACCCCTTCAAAAAGGGCTCCAGCTCCACGGGCGCCGTCTCCGTCACGCGGCAGGCCACGCCCTGATGCCGCACGTCGGGACACAGCTTGTCCAGCGCCTCGGGCGCAACCATTTGATAGACCACCCGACCCGCCCGCGCGGCGTCCACCAGCTCGTCCAGAAACGGAGGACGGACGTTGTTGGCGATCAGCAGCCGGGTGCAGCGGGAGGGGGAACCCTTCACCAGATCCAGTACCGGCTGGCGTCCCCAGCATACGTCGTCGGGCGGAACCGGACGCTCCGCCGGCTCCTTCCTCCAGGGCCTGGCCGCCGCGGGTCGACCGCCGCGGGCCGCCCCGGCTCCGTGAACCTCGCGCCTGCCGCGAGGACGGTTTCCGTCCCCTCCCCTTTTTCCGTCGAACTTACCCGGCATGCCTCAGCTCTCCTTTACTCTTGTTGGACTCGATTTCCTCCATATATTCCCTGAGGAAGCGGGCGGTGTACCCCTCGCCCCTCGTCGCCACCCTCTCCGGCGTCCCCTGGGCCACGACACGCCCGCCGCCGTCGCCACCCTCCGGGCCCAGGTCGATGATGTGGTCGGCCGAGAGCAGGACGTCCAGGTTGTGCTCGATGAACACGACCGTGCTGCCCTGGTCCACGATGCGGTGCACGATCTCCAGCAGCTTGCGCACGTCGGTGTAGAAGAGCCCCGTCGTGGGCTCGTCCAGCAGGTAGAGCGTCCGCCCTCCGAACCGCTTGGCCAGCTCCTTGGAGAGCTTGACCCTCTGCGCCTCTCCTCCCGACAGGGTGAGGGCCGACTGTCCCAGGCGGATGTAGCCCAACCCCGCGTCCTGGATCAGACGCAATTTGCCCGCGATCCTCGGGATGTCCGCGAAGAAGGCCACGGCCTCGTTCACCGTCATCGCCAGGACGTCGGCGATGGATTTTCCCTTGAACCGGACCTCCAGCGTCTCATGATTGTAGCGCGTGCCGCCGCACACCTCGCAGTCCACGTAGATGTCCGGCAGGAAGAGCATGGAGACCTTGACGGACCCGGCGCCGCCGCACGCCTCGCAGCGCCCGCCCTTGACGTTGAAGCTGAAGCGCCCCGGCTTGTACCCGCGGATGTTCGCCTCGGGGAGCCCCGCGAAGAACTCCCGGATGAGGGAGAAGACCCCCGTGTAGGTGGCGGGGTTGGAGCGCGGAGTCCGTCCGATGGGGCTCTGATCGACGAGGACGACGTTCTCGAACGCATCCGCCCCCTCCAGCGCCCGAAAACGGCCGGGACGCTCCCGGAAGTCCCGGTCCAGGCGCCGCCGCATCCCCTTGTAGAGGATGTCGTAGAGAAAGCTGCTCTTTCCCGACCCCGAGACGCCGCTGAGGCAGGTGAAGACGCCCCGCGGAATTTTGACGTCGATGCCCTTGAGGTTGTGGTGCTCGGCGCCCTTGACGGTCAGCCAGCCCGACGGCTTCCGACGGGCCCCGGGCCGGACGATGCCCGTCTCGTCGCCCCGCAGGTAGGGGCCCGTCAGCCCCTCCGTCCCCAGCACCTCCTCGTAGCTGCCGCTGTGGACGATCTCGCCGCCCAGCTCCCCCGCGGCCGGCCCCATCTCGATGAGGGCGTCCGCCGCCTTCATGGTCTCCCGGTCGTGCTCGACCACCACGACCGTGTTGCCCAGCTCGCGGATGGAGGCGAGCGTCCGCACCAGGCGCTCCGTGTCCCGCGAGTGCAGGCCGATCGTCGGCTCGTCCAGGACGTAGAGCACCCCGCTGAGCTTCGACCCGATCTGCGTCGCCAACCTTATGCGCTGGCTCTCCCCGCCCGACAGGGTGTCCGCGCGGCGCAGCAGCGAGAGGTAGCCCACCCCCACGTCGACCAGAAAATCCAAGCGTTTGTCGATCTCCAGCATCACCTGTTCGACGATGTGGGTATCGGTCGACCCCAGGGAGAGCTCCTTCATCACCCGGGAAAGCCGGTCGATCGGCATGATCAGCAGTTCCCCGATCCCATACCCGCCGACCCTTACGGACAGCGCCTCGGGGCGGAGCCGCAGGCCGCCGCAGCTCTTGCAGACGTCCTCCACCCGGTAGGCCGCCAGCTCCTCCTGGACCGTCTCGGACTCCGTGTCCTGCCATCGGGCCTCCAGCCAGTTCAGCAACCCCTCGTACCGCCCCATATAGGTGCGCTCCATCCCCTTCTCCTCGAAGACCATCGGGACCCGGTCGTCGTTGCCGTGCAGGATGAAGTTCCGCACCTGCGGGGCCAGGTCCCCATATCTGGGGGTCAGGTCCCACCCGTACTTTTTGGCGAACAGGGCGATTTTGGTCAGGAAGTACGGTTTGGTCTTCCAGGGCAGAATGGCTCCCTCCGCAAGGGAGCGGTCCGGGTCGATCGCGAGCTCCTCGGAGAAGTGCTCGTGGCTCCCGAGCCCGGCGCAGTCGGGGCAGGCCCCGAACGGGCTGTTGAAGGAGAAGAGGCGCGGCTCGATCTCCGGGATGGCGACGTCGCAGTCCGCGCAGGCGTAGTTCTCCGTCAGCATGTACTCCGTCCCGCCCTCCGGGGCTATCAGGACGTACCCGCCCGAGAGCTTCAGTGCGGCCTCCACGGACTCCGCGATGCGCGAACGCCGCTCCTCCGTCACCTTCAGCCGGTCGACGACCACCTCGATGTCGTGGCGCTTCTTCTTGTCCAGCTCGATGTCCTCGTCCAGCCACAGGACCGCGCCGTCGACGCGGACGCGCGTATAGCCCTTCTCCCGCGTCTGGCTGAACAGGTTGCGGAACTCGCCCTTCTTGCCCCGGACGAGCGGGGAGAGGATCTCCACGCGGGAACCGTTGTCGTTCTGGAAGATCAGCTCCAGGATCTCGTCGATGGAATAGCGGATGACCGGCTTGCCGCAATGGGGGCAGTGGGGCACCCCGATGCGGCCGTAGAGCAGGCGCAGGTAGTCGTAGATCTCGGTGACGGTCCCCACGATGGAACGCGGGTTGTGGCCTGTCCCCTTCTGTTCGATGGAGATGGCGGGGGACAGGCCGGAGATGTCGTCCACGTCCGGCTTCTTCTGGACGCCCAGAAACTGGCGCGCGTAGGCCGACAGGGACTCCACGTAGCGCCGCTGCCCCTCGGCATAGAGCGTGTCGAACGCCAGGGACGACTTGCCGGACCCCGATGGCCCGGTGATCACCACCAGCCTGCCCCTCGGGATGTCGACGCTCACGTTCTTGAGGTTGTGCTCCCTGGCCCCTTTGATGCGGATATAATCGTCCAATGAAAGAATCTCCTAATGAAAGAATCTCCTTGGGAAGCGCTGCCAGCGCTTCCCTAAATTTTTTTAATATGGGGGCTTCGCCCCTTGATACGGGAACGAGCGCGCCCCCTGACGGCCCGCCGCCCGCGGGTATTCTATCATGAAGCCGGCGTCGCGCAGCGCCAGAGGCCCCCGCCGAAAGATCGGGGGCCCGTTCGGAGGTACGGGGCTGGCCTCTCCGGGGGACGGCGGGTAAAATGTAATTCATCCCCAGGGAAGCGCTGATCACGGGTGCGAGGATGAAAACGGAAACGCGGAAACGGGAACGAGGTTGGATAAATATCATGTGGAGAAACATCATGCGGATGAACCTGTTTTCGAGGGACGGCGGACGCCGAAGCCGCCTCATGGCCGGGGGGATGCTGACGCTCGTGCTCTGCCTGGCCCTTTCGTCGCCGGTCCTCTCCGCGACCGATACCGGAGGGGACGCCGCCGAAGGGCTCGGGGACACCGTCGCCATCCTCCAGCAGCGCGTCAGCGAGGACATCGCCGGTTCCAGGGACGCCGTGGAGGCGGAGCTCAAGGACTTTCCTCTCGGCAGCGCGGACGTCGCCCTCCGTATGAAGCAGCTCGCAAAGCTGACGGCCTCGGCCTCCGAGGATGCGGTCCAGTGGGGTTATACCGATGCGGAGAGGGAACGCTACGCCCATCTGCTCTCCGACCTGAACCTGGCCTACGCCGCCTACAACACGAACCTCCAGACCCTGGCGTCCAGGCAGGACTCGATGGCCGTCGCCGTGACGGCCTCGAAGGACGCGGAGCTCCCCGCCTCCGCATCATCGGACATCAACGCCTATGACGCGCTGAACCAGGCCATTCACAAGTCCCGTCAGGAGCTGGACCTGATGGTATTCAACCTGAGGTCCGTCCTCAACAAGCTGTCCATCGGGCTGTCCAACGTCGGCCGTCTCAGGGAGGAGGCAGAATCGGCTCATCAGGACGGCGCGACGCCCTCCAACATCGTTGCGCTGGAGGTCGAGCGCGCGAGGCTGAACCTGGCTTCGTCGTGGCTTCAGGCCAGGGAGCTGAAGCAGCGCTGTGACGAGATCATTCGGAATATCCGCCAGGATCGGAAAAGGCTCCAGGGGGTCCGGGCAGCGCTGACCTTTCCCGAGGAGGTCCTGAACCGGAACGTCGGGGCGCTGCAAAAGCGCATCGACGACCTGAAAGAACAGATGGCTGCGGTCAGAGGTCGATTTGACGAGGCCTCGACCTCACTCTCTCAGGCCCGTGCAGCCGTCGTCGCCGAGGGCGCGGACATCGACGCCCTGACCCCGGAGAACACCCGCTTCATGGCGCGTCTCGCCAACCTGAATTATTTGGAATACTACACCACCTTGATCCAGGACGAGATCGGGTTCCTGACGGACGCCCAGAATATCTGGAGGGCCCGCTACCGGCTCTTCAACGAAAAGGCCACGGGGGAGGAGATCTGGCGATACAGGAATGATGCCCAGGGCAGGATCTCCGAGCTCCAGACTCGCCTAGAGAGCGTCCAGGCCCTGCAGAGCGATTTCTATCAGCGCCTCTCCACGACCCGGAACATGGCGGGCGAGGCCACGGGCAGGGCCCGGCAGAACCTGAACCAGATGCTGCAGAGCCAACAGGACACGATCGCGAACGTCCTCAACCGCTACGCCTACCTCCTGCCCTGTCAGATCATGCTGGAGCGCACCCTCTACGAGGAGGCCAGCGCCCGCATCGATACCCTGCGGCTGGCGGAGAAGGTTGGGGACTTCGGCAAAAAAACGTTCCTGAGCTTCTGGAACACGGAACTCTGGAAGGGCGAGGGGTACTCCGTGACCATCAGCAAGCTGCTCACGGCGCTGATGGTCTTCGTCTCCAGCTTCTTCCTCAGCGCCTGGGGCAGCCGCTGGATCCAGAGGCGCATGATCCGCCGCTTCGCCGCGAGCGTCACGGCGGCCAACGCCACGCAGCGGATCGTCTTCTACGTGCTCTGGTTCTCCTTCGTCCTGATCGCGCTCCAGATCGTCAACATCCCCCTGACCGCCTTCGCCTTCCTGGGCGGCGCCCTGGTGTTGGCCATCGGCTTCGGGGCTCAGACCCTCTTCAACAACCTGATCAGCGGCTTCATCATCATGTTCAGCCGCCCCTTCAAGATCGCGGACATCATCGAGGTCGACGGCATCTCGGGGACCGTCGAGGAGATAGGGTCCCGCTCCACCCGCATCAAGACCTGGGAGAACATCGACGTCATCATGCCGAACCGTTATCTGCTGGAGAACCGGGTGACGAACTGGACGGGCTCGGACGCGAAGAAGCGGGACACATTGAAGGTCGGCGTCTCCTACGACTCGGACTCGCGCCACGTGGAGGAGCTGCTGCTGAAGGTGCTGAAGGACCACTCCAAGGTCCTCAAGGATCCCGCTCCCTTCGTCCTCTTCCAGGGCTTCGGGGACAGCTCCCTGGACTTCACGCTCTATTTCTGGGTGGACCTGAGCACGGCCTCCTCGACGAAGGTGGCGAGCGACATGCGCCACCACATCCTGTCCCTGTTCCGACAGGAGGGCGTGGATATCCCCTACCCGCAGGTGGACGTCCGTTTCCCAGCCGCCCCCGAGAGGGGCGAGGCTCTCCCGAAGCCCCCCAAGCCCAAGGCGGAGGGGAACGCTTCGTAAGGGAAGCTCTGGCACGACGGGGAAAGGGAGTGAGGAGAGGATATGGAGACAAGGGACAGAAGGGAAAGGATCGTCAGGCTGTGGTTCGATATGTGGCTGCAAAAGAGCGCTCTGGGGATATCCGACGTTTTTTCCGACGACGCCGTGTACATCGAGAGCTGGGGGCCGGAATACAGGGGCCTGCCGAGGATCAAACAGTGGTTCGACGAGTGGAACACCCGTGGGAGCGTCCTTCGATGGGACATCAGGCAGTTTTTTCACAAAGGGTACCAGACCGTGGTCGAATGGTGTTTCAAGGACGCCATGCACGACGGACAGATCCAGGCCTTCGACGGCATGTCGCGGATCGAATGGACGCCGGAGGACAAAATTTGTCTTCTTAAGGAATTCGGCTGCAACATAAACCGCTACGATCCCTACCGGGACGGAGCGATCCCGCATTTCAGGGACGAGAGGCCCCTGTGGTTCTGAGCCCCAGATTGTATAATTGATTATGTTAAGGAGGAAATCCGATGAGTATGGAGAGCTGGGAACATTGCGCCTATTGCGTCCCCATCGTCTTTTGTTTTTTGATTCGGGACGACAAAATTCTGTTGATCCGTCGTGCCAAGGAACCCTATAAGGGCGAGGCGACGGTGCCCGGGGGGCGAAAGCGGAGGGGGGAGTCCCTTCGCGCCGCCTGCGCGCGCGAGATGCTGGAGGAGACGGGCTATACCGTCGGAGAACTGACCTTTGCGGGGATCCTGCACGTCCTCCGGGATGGCGAGGACCGGGAGTACGTATCGTACTACTTCGTCTGCCACGATTTCAGCGGGAAGCTCCGGGAGAGCGACGAGGGGCCGCTCTTCTGGGCCGGTCTGGACGAAAGCCTGACCCTGCCCGGCATCCATCCCTCATATGTCAGGATCCTTCCCTACATCCGAAGCGGAACCACCGTCGATATGACGCTGCACGTCTCCTCCGACGGGCGCAGTACGACCAATCCCGATTCCGAAGGGATTTGACTCATCCGGATGAATCATCCTGAGCTCAGGGGCTCCCGTCATCCTGTCGGGACAGGAGCCTCCAGAGCTTCTCGAAATCGCCGTCGAACTTCCCCGTTCGCTCGGCGTTCAAAAGCCGTCCGTCGCGATAGCGGGCATAAATCTCCGCAAGCCCCAGCGCATTGACCGTTCTCCTCCCCCAGTGCTTCAGGTGCATTTTGAGAATGGCCCTCCATGCAGCACAACGGGGCAGGACACGTTTGTAAATCCGCCGGTTCTCCGCCAGAAGGCGCGGGGTGTAGGTCGATGAGATCCCCGAGTTGCGGAAGGCCGCCAGCACCCGATCGACGGGGCAGAAACGCTCCCCGGCCAAGAAGAGGCGGAGGATGAACTCCCAGTCCCCCGACACCCGACAGGAGGGATCGAAAAGCCCGTATCGTTCGTACATCCGCCGTGCGACGAAGGTCGCGGGGTGAGCGATGCTCATATGGCTGGTAAGGCAGCGGTGATCGCCCACCGGATAGACCGTCCAGCGGCGGCGCGTCTCGTCTACCACGGCCAGCTTGCCATAAAACACACCGGTATCGGGGCTTTTCCTATATGCCTCCGCCACCGTCTCCAGGGCCCAGGGCGCGTAGAGGTCGTCCGCGTTGAGAATACCGACGACATCCCCGGTAGCACGAGCCACCCCCTTGTTGAAGGCGTCGTAGATGCCCTCGTCCGGCTCGAGGACAACGTGGGTCAACCGCGGTCGATAGCGTTCGATGAGCTCCCGGGTCCCATCCGTCGAGCCGCCGTCGACGACGATGTACTCGAACGGAGGGCAGGTCTGAGAGAGAACGCTGTCCATAGCCTGTTCGACCGTTCCAACAGCATTGAGACAGACGGTGACGATGGAGAAGGAGGGAAAGCACTTAACCATAGGATTTCAGAAGTCCTCCTTTTAGGATTTTCTCAGGTACCCCGCTCTACAACGCCTACGCGCTAGGAGCTTGTTGAGTTCCTCAATTCTTTAACATGGGAACGATACGATCGCGATATTCCTTACAGGCAGCATGGAGAGAAGCGGGAGCATTGGTTGGCAACGCCTGTTTTTTACAGTACCCCGCAAGATTGGAAACAAAAGGACGACATTCACTCTCCTCTTTATTTCCCTGCAGCTTGTAATTTTGCGTTTCGTCAACATTATCTCCCTTTAAAAAGGCGATCCAAGTCTCGATATTACGTTTGGGAACGGCAATGGCGACGGCCTCCTCTGGGCCTCTAAAAGAAATACCTTGTTCACACGATGACTCGAGTTCTTTGATCCTGTAGCCAACGGATCGGGTGTCCGCATCCACCATCACTACAAGGGCCGAAGCTGCCTTGTTTTTACGCTGTCTGTATGCTTGGAGCTGCGTGGGGAAGTTCTGAATGACCCACCCGGATGCAGCGCCCTTCCCAGAAGGGCCTGTTTCAAAATACAACTCCCTCTTCGGCCAGCCCATTTCTACAAAAAAATGCCTGAGAAAATACTCCTGCTGCTTATCCTCACAGAGAAACACTACCCTTACCCGACGTTTTATCATTCCAACCAGCCTCTGGCAACAAGCTCAGACAACTTGAGTGCCCGCTCCGACGTCCCCTCTGATTTTTGTCCATTCTCCAATTTCAACGAAAGTTTTTTTATCCTAGATGGACCTAGGGGTTCCCGCTCCATCCATAATCCGTAAGCTCCCCCAAGATAATCGATCAGTTCAGGGTTGTGACTGATCAGAATTGCCTGTACCGTACCCTCTCCACAGATATCGCTGAGCTCCACAAGCCAAGGTTGTATCTCGTCGAGACTCAGATAATTCCCAGGCTCGTCCAAGAGAAGAGTACGTCGCTCTCCCTCCGCATCGCACAAAAGGGTGTAGAGGACAAAAAGAATACGCTGTCCGTCTGAAAGATGATCAAAATCAAAATACAGAGGAGAATTTTTCTTCTCCTTATCGTCGGAGGTGAACCCTACCTTTAAAATACGTGCCTTCCCCTCTTGCTCCAGCTTAAAAGCGTGGAACCCCGGAATCACATCCTTCAATTTTTCCCTTAAAGAAAAAATTTTATCCTGATGCTCCTGAGAAATGAAACGATACCAAGAGGCAAAGTTACTTCCCTCTCTATCCAAATGATCTGCCTCCTCATCGGAGAGCGCTGCCATGGACTGAGACTGTGGCCGCAAAATCACCAATTGTTCCAGCCAATCCTTGAACCAGGTCAATTTTGTGTTGTCCTGCCTGGGAGAAATGATCGACAAAGAGGATAAGCTCCAGTCAAAGGGATAGACTGGGCCAAGTTCGTGATCATCATGGTAGAGATGGGCCTCCCCCTCCTCGTAGAGGAAGAGCGGTTTACCGTCAAGAAGCAGCTCCTCCCGCTCAATACGTTCCTTCTTGCGGTCCTTCGTATGCTCAATTCTCAGTTTATAGGTATACAGCCCCTCCTTTCCTTCTACATCCATCTCAAAGTTTTGAGTGTCCAACTGAACCCATCGAGTGAGATCCTCCGGAGGAAAGACCTCCGTAATTTTCGCACCAGCTACCACCAAGCGCTGGATCCTGCTCAGCAGCTCAAAGATCGTCGACTTTCCGCAACCGTTAACTCCCATAAGGAGGTTCATCGACTCGAATTGAGCCTCAAAATTGACCAGGCAAAGAAAGTTATCAGCGTATAAACGACGGATCATTCCAACTTTTCCTTCCTTATTTCATGCGATATCCGTTCCAAAGGTCTACTCTATGACATGATAACGGATACACTCAAACAGAGAGCCCCATCTTTCGAAAAAGATCCAGATAGGCGTCAACGGCCTGTTTCTCGGAGAAAGCTTCGGCACGCTCTTGCAACATCCTCCTCGGCATCGGCTGGCGCAGGGCTTTCAGCATTCCCTCGGAGAGGGCCTGGGCATCCTGCATCGGGACAATGTAACCATACCTGCCGTCCTCCAGAATCTCACGAATCCCCCCCGGAGCATCCGTCGCCACCGGGGTCGTCCCGACGTACAGCGCCTCGATCAGGACCGTCGGAAGCCCCTCGTAGAAGGTCGACAACACCAGGGCGTCGGCATCCCTCACAAACGGAAGCGGGTTGGCAACCATCCCCATCCAGTCGATGTCCGCATCGATCTTCAGATCCGTAGCTCTGCGTTCGAGGCGGCCTCGGTCCGGACCATCTCCAAGGACGAGCAATCGAACCAACATCGCCCGCCTCAACAGGGAAAATGCCTCCAGCAGGGTATCGAAATCCTTTTCGGGGCTCAGGCGCGCGACGGAAATCAAGGTAGGGATCGTTTTATCCGCCAGCCACGGGTGAACGCAAGCCTCTTCCGCCTTCCTTTTCAGGGCGCTTCCGACCACGGGATTATAGATATGCCCAACCCGGTCCGCGGGGACGCGAAAATGGGCGGTCAAGTCAGCGGCGACGGCGGAGGAGACCCCGACGACACGATCGGCTTTAGGGTAAAAGAGACGGCACATCGTGGAAAAGCAAACGCGGACGGGAGCAACTTGGCGCCTCAGGTGCTCCGAAAGCAGCGTGTGCTCCGTCACGACAACCCGGGATGGCTTGCCGGCAAGGAAATTTGCCGCCAGCGTCATGGCGTTGTAATGGGCCGTCAGCAGGAGGCCCGGTCTGCGACACCTGATATAACGCGTCAAGCTCCTTGTCGAGGCGAAGAGCTTCCAGAAAAAGACCACAAACGCCCACGGAAGCATCAAGATATTTTTCGTCTTGAAAATCCTGTGGAAAAGACGGAGCGACTCGAAATAATGTCCTCCATCGAGTTCCACCAAGGACACTCCCTCGGGGACTCCGGCCTTCATGGCATCCGACTGGGGCGCCGGAACGACGATGTCGACAGCAAATCCCTGCCGTTCCAGAAGTCCGGCGAGGCGAACCATAATTCGTTCGGCTCCCCCCGGCCCCAAAGAGGCGAGGACAACGGCTATCCGTTCTCCTTTCATCCCCTGAGGCCCCTCCTCAGCGAAACGTAGGCCGACCGAGCCAGCAAATCGTCGACCGACATCCCCTCATACAGCATGAAACGCGGCAGGGTCCAAAGTTTTTCCCCGTCATTCCTCGACACGCGCCCCGGAGCCGTCGTCATACAGGTAAGAGCGCCCATCTCGCGAACGACGGAAAGCGCCTCGTCGCTGAAGAGACCGTAGGCGTAAGCGTAATGTACGGGAACGCACCCGGTCTGCCGAGCTATCTCCTCCTTGGCCAAGGAGAACTCCCTGCAGACAGCCTCGCGAGAAACCATTTGCAGGTTCAGGTGGCGGTGCCCGTGATTTCCCAGCTCGGCCAGAGGGTGAGACCGCAATGCCCGAACCTCGTCCCACGTCAGAAAAAGCCCCTCAGCACTTCTGCAATCATAATCGTTGTCTTTGTAAAGCTCCGAGACATAAGCCTCGCTCCCCTGGTCGGCCAGCAGAGCCTGTCCTCGAATTTGCATGAAGAGGCGACTCTTCTCCGGGCCGCTCCTTATATCCCAGGTCCTCCCCCCCCAGAGGACAGCGGGGCGCGAGGAGAGCAGCCCCTCTAGTCCATACCACCAGGGCACGCAGGAACTGCCAATGAAAGCGGTGCTCAGGTAGATCGTAAAGGGAACGCCATGCCTCTCGAACAGGGGCAACCCCTCGGTCAGATTGTCCCGATACCCGTCATCCAAAGCGAGGACAAGGGAACGGGAGGGCCAGGGCCCCTCTCCCGTCAGGGCGGCGTGCAGCTGTGAGACGGAAAGGAAAGAGAAGCCCTTGTGCCTGGCATCGATGATAAAGTGCTCCAGGAAGGCGGGTGAAACCTTCATGTCCTCGTTCGGAGGCAGCCGCGTCGGATCCTTTTCTCCTATCCGGTGCAGCATGACGCAAAAGACGCCGTCCCTCAAAAGACGGCGCAGGACGCAGGCTGCCGCAGGACATGAAAGCCCCGTTAGAATCCACCGTCGAATAGCATCCTTCATTTTCTCGCAAAAACCCCTATCGTGATCGTATAGTCCTCGTCGTAAAAATCCAGCAGGCCCGTATCGTTCACATCCTCCACGGAGAGCCCATCCAAAAACGCCTTGGCAACAAAGACATTTCCATAGCCCTTGACGGCCACCTCACGAAAATGCCCCGTAAACAGTTTTTGGGCCGACAAAACCGTAAAACGCCAATAGTCCCCCCAGCGGTCCATGTCGTAACGGCTGACCTGGGATATGCCGCTCACCGTCGCCAGCAATACCCCCCCCCATAAAAGCCTGTGCGCTCCCTGCACCGCCCGTTCCAGATCGTAGATAAAATTGAACGTCTGCGTGCAGATGAAACAACCCGCAATCCCCTCGGGGAGTGTCTCCGGTTTCGAGAGATCTCCCGTGATCGTCGCCCCCCTCGACGAGGAATCGACGTGCAGAACATGCGGAACGACGTTATGTCCGAACTTTCGCGTATAGCCGTCGTCGGCCACCTCCAGGACCTCTCCCGTGATGCAGGAGGAATGTTCCTGCAAAAATTTTTCGATGTAATAACGGTCCAGCGGCATTCCCCGGTCGAAGCCGAAGAGACGGCTGACCGGCTGTAGACGTCTCTCCTCGAAGGAGACCGGGGGCGGGGTGTGAAAACAAGCCCCCAATTTTCTCAACAGCCGGGAAACGATCCTCATGACTCACCCGCCTCCACACTCGATGCAGCTATAAACATGTCCCTAAAGGCCCTCGTTGACCGCGAAAATATTGACCTGCCAGGGGAAGCCTTGATGCTCGAAAGGAGCTGCCGCAGAGCCTCCCACGGGAACGAGCCGATAACGAAAGCCAGCTTCGTCCAAAATTGCCAGAATACTCCCCAGCGTTCCGTTCC
>NZ_CAUUWA010000050.1 GCF_963548695.1 uncultured Fretibacterium sp. | reverse complement strand
GAATTTCCCAAGTAACACCTTGACTTTTTCTAGCAGGTCTTTAATCAGCGCTTCCTATACACACGGTGACGCCGGCGAATGCACACGACATAACGCAAGCATCGGAACTTATCCGAGAAGATGACGAGACGGTCTACGGTCTATGGAGATGTAGGCTTTATAGGGATAGAGAAGCGTCCGGAGATAAAGTCGGATGAGAAGAAGAGTCGGATAGATTATCGTATAAACCGCCGTCCGGGTACGTTGAGCAGGCAATACCAGGGTTATGCGCTGGAGATGGAGAGGAAGGAAGAGCGGCGGAAGTCCTCTGTGAGGAGCAAGGTGGAGCATCCATTTCGGATTGTGAAAGTTTTGTTTGGTTATCGCAAGACGGTGTATCGAGGTTTGTCAAAGAACCTGAACCGTCTGTATATTCTGTTTGGTAGTGCGAATCTGTTGATGTGGAGCTGGGCGGGGAAGCCATGTCGATGAGAGAATCGAGGGGGTATTGTGCCCAAAAGAGGGCCAGATACCCCCCTAAGCGTTACAGAAGCATTACAGAAGAGGATTTTGTTTGAATTTTTCTTGAAAGTCGATTGATTGCCGGCGTATTATCTGTCAATTTCGACATAACAAGAAAAAACTTACACATCATTCCTGCTTTATTCAGCGCTTCCTTAAAAAAGGGGGGCCTCAATCTATCGGCAAGTCCCGGGGAGGATGGACCACCCAGATTCATTTGGTTGCCGCGGGTCCCGATTGTCCTTTGATTTTTCATCTCTCGCCCGGCAATGCCCATGATGGTCCGACTGGGCCACAAGTTGATAGTGAGGCTAAGGGAGTTGTTGGCTTCCGGATGTAAATTGTTGATGGATAGGGCCTATTGTGGAGCGGCGACACGTCGTCTTGCGGAAGAATGTGGGTTGGAGCCGGTTGTTCCTCCCAAGAGCAACGCGAAGAAACCTTGGTCGTATGACGTAGAGCTTTACAAAAGACGGAACGAGGTCGAGCGCCTTTTCTGTAGAGTCAAACGATTTCGTCGTATAGCTACACGATACGATAAGCTGGATGTCATTTTCATTGGCTTCCTGCTTCTTGCTCTTGTTGTTGACTTCTTACTCTTGTGTTAACACGACCTAATAAAAGCCTGGCCGGGGAGGAGACTCCCCGGCCAGGCCTTTCTCGAAAGGTTTCGGTGCTATGCTTTGATGGGCTGCGGGCCCATCTCCGCCAGCTCCTTGTAGGCCTCGTAGCGTTCCCTGGCCTCCTTCTCCGCTTGCTCGAAGAGCGAGTCGGCGAGGTCTGGGAAGCCCTGTTTCAGGGCCGCGTAGCGCACCTCGCTCAGCAGGAAGTCCCGATAGCTGCCCTTCGGCTCCTTGGAGTCGAGGATAAAGGGGTTCTTGCCCTGCTCGGCCAGCTCGGGGTTGTAGCGGTACAGATGCCAGTATCCCGCCTCGACGGCCTTCTTGCTCTGAGCCTGAGTTTTGCCCATACCTGCCTTGATGCCGTGGTTGATGCAGGGCGCGTAGGCGATCACCAGGGACGGGCCCTTGTGGGCCTCGGCCTCGGACAGGGCCTTGAGCAGCTGGTTCTTGTCCGCCCCCATCGCGACCTGCGCGACGTAGACGTGCCCGTAGGTCATGGCCATGCGGCCCAGGTCCTTCTTGCGCACGCGCTTGCCGCTTGCCGCAAACTTGGCGATGGCGGCCGTCGGTGTGGACTTGGAGGACTGGCCGCCCGTGTTGGAGTAGACCTCGGTGTCCATCACCAGGATGTTGACGTCCTCCCCGCTGCCCAGCACGTGGTCGAGCCCGCCGTAGCCGATATCGTAGGCCCAGCCATCGCCGCCGAAGATCCAGACGGACTTCTTGACCAGGTAGTCCCGGAACTGCTCGATCTTCGCGTACTCGCGGAGCACCGCCTCATCGCCGCAGCCGCACTCGCCGCAGGAGCAGCAGAACATCCTATCCAGCAGTGCTTCGACTTTGGCGGCCGACTCTCGGGACTTCTCGCCGTCCTCGTGGGTGTCCAGCCACTCCTGGAGCACGGCCTTGTCCTCCTGGGGGATGCCCAGCCCCAACAGATTCTTCATGGCCTCGACCAGATAGCCCACCATCACGTTGAGCGAGAGCTTCATCCCGAATCCGTACTCGGCGTTGTCCTCAAAGAGGGAGTTCGCCCACGCAGGTCCACGCCCCTTGGCATTGGTCGTGTAGGGCATGCTGGGCGCCGAACCGCCCCAGATGGAGGAGCAGCCCGTGGCGTTGGCGATGATCATGCGGTCGCCGAACAGCTGGGTTATGAGCTTGGCATAAGGCGTCTCGCCGCAGCCCGCGCAGGCGCCGCTGAACTCCAGGAGCGGGCGCTGGAACTGGCTGCCCTGTACGGTGAACTTGCTGCCCGCATTCTCCTTGTCCTGGACGTTCTCGATGGCGAAGGTCCAGTTGTCGATCTCGCCGTCCTGAGTGGCGATGGGCTTCATCTCCAGGGCGCTGGCGGGGCAGATGTCCGCGCAGTTGCCGCAGCCCATGCAGTCCAGCGGATCGACCTGCATCTTGTACTTGTAGCCGGCGTCCTTGAGGGCCTTGCCCTTACAGTCGACGGCGCCGAACCCCTCGGGGGCTGCGGCCTGCTCGTCTGCGTCCAGCAGGAAAGGACGGATGGAGGCGTGCGGGCACACCATGGCGCACTGGTTGCACTGGATGCACTTGGCACTCTTCCACTCGGGCACGTTCACGGCGACGCCGCGCTTCTCGAAGGCGGCGGTCCCGGACGGGAAGCTGCCGTCCTCGCGGCCGACGAAGGCGCTCACGGGCAGGCTATCGCCCTCCTGCGCGTTGATCGTCGCGCACTGCTCCGCGGCGAACTCCGGGACCTCCGAGGGCATCCCACGCTTCTCCACCACCTTGTCCGGGGCGTCGAGCCAGGACGCCGGGATCTTGATCTCGATGATGTTGTCCAGCCCGGTGTCGACCGCGGCGTGGTTCATCTTGACGACGTTCTCGCCTTTCTTGCCGTAGGACTTCTCGATGGCGTCCTTCATGTACTTCACGGCGTCCTCGATCGGGATGACGTTCGCCAGCTTGAAGAACGCGGACTGCATGATCGTGTTGGTGCGGTTGCCGAGCCCCAGCTTCTCCGCCTCATCCACGGCGTTGATGACGTAGAACTTCGCTTCTTGCTTTGCGAGCTGGCGCTTGAGCTTGGCGGGAAGGTGCTCCTCGAGCTGCTCGAGCGTCGTCCACTGCGTATTGAGCAGGAACGTCCCGCCCTTCTTGAGCCCGGCCGCGACATGGTACTGGTGCACGTACTCCTGTTTGTGGCAGGCGATGAAGTTAGCCGAGTCGATGAGATAGGTGGACTTGATCGGGGACTTGCCGAAGCGCAGATGCGACACCGTGATGCCGCCGGACTTCTTGGAGTCGTAGGCGAAATAGCCCTGGGCGTAGAGCTCCGTGTGGTCGCCGATTATTTTGATGGAGTTCTTATTGGCCCCGACGGTGCCGTCGGAGCCCAGGCCCCAGAACTTGCAGCAGACCGTTCCCTCGGCCGCGGCCTCGACGTCCTCCAGGACGGGCAGGGAGCTGTCGCTGACGTCGTCGACGATGCCGATGGTGAAGCGGTTGCGGGGCTCGTAGAGCTCGAGGTTGTCGAACACGGTCTTGATGTGGCTGGGCGTCGTGTCCTTGGAGCCCAGCCCGTAGCGGCCGCCGACGATCTTGGGCGCGGAGCCGCCCTTGTCAAAGAACAGAGTGCGGACGTCCTCATAGAGGGGCTCGCCCAGGGAACCGGGCTCCTTGCAGCGGTCCAGAACCGCGATGGTCTCGACTGTGGAGGGCAGCACGCGGAAGAAGTATTTCGGGGAGAAGGGACGGTACAGGTGCACCTCGACCACCCCGACCTTTCCGCCCCGTGCGTTCAGGTAGTCTACGGTCTCCTCGATGGCCTGGCAGACGGAACCCATCGCGACAATGACGCGCTTCGCGTCCGGCGCACCGTAGTAGGTGAAGGGGTGGTAGCTGCGCCCCGTGAGCTTCTTGATCTCCTGCATGTAGCCCTCGACGGCGTCGGGGATATCCGCGTAGAAGGGCTGCGCGGCCTCCTTGGCCTGGAAGAAGATGTCCGGGTTCTGAGCCGTCCCCTTCTGGAAGGGGTTCTCGGGCCTCATGGCCCGCGAACGGAACATGTCGATGGCGTCATAGTCCACCAGCCCGGCGAGGTCGTCGTAGTCGAGCGCGTCGATCTTCTGGATCTCGTGGGAGGTGCGGAAGCCGTCGAAGAAGTGCAGGAAGGGGACGCTCGTCCTGAGGGTCGAGAGGTGCGCGACGGCGGCCATGTCCATGGTCTCCTGAACGCTCCCGGCGGCGAGCATCGCAAACCCCGTCATGCGCGCGGTCATAACGTCGCTGTGGTCGCCGAAGATGGAGAGGGCGTGCCCCGCGATCGCCCGGGCCGAGACGTGGAAGACGCACGGCATCAGCTCCCCCGCGATTTTGAACATGTTAGGTATCATCAGCAGCAGCCCCTGGGACGCCGTGAACGTGGTGGCCAGCGCTCCTGCCGACAGGGCTCCGTGCACGGCGCCCGCGGCGCCTCCCTCGGACTGGAGCTCCGTGACCTTGACGGTCTGCCCGAAGATGTTTTTGCGCCCGTGAGCCGCCCACTCGTCGATCAGCTCGGGCATGGTCGACGACGGCGTGATGGGATAGATCGCCGCGACCTCGGAAAACGCGTAGGCGACGTGCGCCGCCGCCGCGTTTCCGTCCATAGTTTTCCAGTGCCTCTTTGCCATTTTCTGAAAACCCCTCCTCGAATATGTGCCCCGGGTGCCCCGGACTGTCCGGGAACCTCCCGGGAAAGAACCCCCCGGCCTCACAAAGAACACAAAAAACACAATAGACACGAAAAACTTTCGAACGCAAAAACATAAATAATTTTCACAGGTATCCCCCTGCGAAAACGCCGATTTCGCGTCCGGTTTGTCATCGATACTCATTTTACTACAAGCCCGCTGCTTAATGGAGAAGTGCGCTTGAACTTCGCTGGAAAGGCCCGGTCTTCTCGCGTTCGGCCGGATAGGATTTCAGAATGGATCTGGAATGGATTATAATTGCGCTGTGCGACGGTATAATAGCGGGACGCTCCGCGCGAGGAGACGGGGTGATTGATTTTTCGTCGTCGGGTTTGTTCCGCAACATTGGAGAGAACTTGATTTGAAAAGAGATTGGAAAGAGAAGTTGGCAAGAGGATTGAAAAGAAAGGGGTTTTGTCCATGTTGATACGAAAGAAATGTGTCTTGAGGATTGTCGTCTGCCTCATCGCCGCCGTCCTCCTCCTCTCGGGGAACTCGGACGCCGCGACGTTCAAAGTGACGACGAACGCGGACAGCGGGCCGGGCTCGCTGCGGCAGGCCGTCCTGGACGCAAACGCGGCCGCCGGTCGCGACGAAATTCAGATTGACGCCGGGATTGGGGTCATCACGCTCGCCTCGGAGGTGAACATCTCCGAGGCGCTCATGATAAGAGGCGGCGGTGTGACCGTGAAGGGGAGCTCGACGCGCCTTTTCAGCGTTACGGGGGGGACGGCGGGGTTCGACCGCATTACCTTCACCGGCGGCAAGTCCTTCTCCAGCAACGGCGGGGCGGTGAATATCGATGGGGCCGCCAAGGCGGACTTCGTGAACTGCACGTTCTTCAACAACGATGCAGGCAGCCGCGGCGGCGCGGTGTACATCTCCAGCACCCAACCGGATGCCACCACCTTCCTGAACTGCACGGTTTCGGGCAACAGCGCTGAAAATGGAGGCGGCGTCGCCGTAGTCCGTGGTACCGCAAGTTTTTCAGGCGCCATTGTCACCGGTAATATCGAGAGGGGGGCCCTGCCCCAGGGGGCCGACATCTACGCGGAAGGGAGCGGCATCGTCTCCAACACCGGGAGTTACAACGTCGTTGGCTACACGAACATCTCGGGTTCCTTCGGGTCGGCTCAGGGCAACCACACCTCCGTCAGTTCGGCTGACGTGTTTGGGGAAAAACCTCTGGCTTTGACGACCGTTGACAGGGTGCAGGTGCTCAAGCTCTCCAGCCTGTCGGGCAACGTCGCACGCGACCTGATCCCGACGGGTTCCGTGGCTTTCCCCGACGTGGACGAGCGCGGGGCCAGGCGTCCCCAGCTCTTGGGACTGGACGCGGGCGCATTCGAGCTGAGCCCCGTCCCTGTGGCGAGCACCGACCTCAAGGGAAGCCCCTACATTCAGCTGGGGACGACGGAGCGGTACACGGTTGCCGTACACCCGGATGACGCCACGCGTGATGTTCGTACTTACAAGGACGGGATCGAGTGGTCCGTCAGCGACGCCGGGATCATCTCGGTGGACGCCTCCGGCGTCGTCTCGGCTCAGAGGACGGGTAGCGCGGTCCTCTTCGCCAGGGTGCATGGGTGGGACGCTGCGGGCAACAGGGCCATGTCCCCCACGGTCTCGCTCAAAATTCGCGTGGGCGCCACGCCGCTCCCGGCTCCAAAGGTAACGCTCGAGGCCCTTGGGGATCACTCCATGACGCTCGGCGCGACGCAGAGGGTCCTGCCCACGGTCCGAGTCACCCTGCTGGATGAACCCGCGGCTATCCCTTACTCGCTCAGCGCCTTCTCCTCCAGCCCGGATGTTGCCGGCGCGGAGGTGCTGCCGGACGGCAAATCGATCCTGCTGACGGCAAAGGCCCTCGGGAAATGTCCGATCACGGTGACCGCCTCGGCCACGAACGATGCGGGGCCGGCCAGCGACTCGCAAACCTTCATCCTAACCGTTGCCAATAAGAACTCCGGCAAGGGCGGCGGCGGATGCGACGCGGGTATCGGTGGATTGGCCTTGGCTCTCGTTGGGGCGTTCCTGTTGAGGAGAAAGGTGTAGCCCCCGGGTATGCGCAACGACGCAATTGGGCGGCCGTCTCCCACGGGCACGGGGCTTATGGAGCTCCGTGGGGCGAGCCGATCGAGCCGAGGCGATACCGTTTTCATAAGCAGACAACCGCCTTCGGCGAGGCGGCACGGCTTCCCCGCCCTGTCCGTCCTTGCTTTTGTCCTTCCGCTCGTGTATACTGAGAATACTTCGATAGAAATTGCCGAAGGAGTGGGCCCTTGCCCGCTCCTTTTTCTTTGGGTTTTGCCGTATTTTCGGTGTCGCATTGCGCTGCGGAGAGGAGCGTGTGGCCTTTGGAGGGCGGGGGAACGATGTGTCGGATGGAGTCTCTGGAACGGCCCATCCGCGAGCTGGTCGAGCGTTTGGGGTACGAGTGCGTTCACGTCGGCGTCGGGACGGATTCCGCACAGCGGAGGGTCCGTGTCCTCATCGACTCCCTGGGGGGGATCACCATTTCCGACTGCGAGGCGGTGTCGCGGGTCGTCAATCGGTTTCTAGATGAGAACGACATCCCGGAGCTCGAGGGGCGCTACTATCTCGAGGTCAGTTCCCCGGGGGTGGAGCGTCCGCTCTTCACGCCGGAACATTACGCGCGCTTTCGGGGGCGGGAGGCGCGCATCCGCCTTGTCGAGCCCATGGGGGGGCGCAAGGGCCTGACGGGGGAGATCCTGTCGGCGGACGAGGACTCGGTGGTCCTGTTCGCGGCCGACGAGGAGCGCGAGGTTGTCGTCCCGTTCGGCAACATCCGGAGCGGCTCGCTGGTCTTCCGGGGCTTCGAGCCTCAGGCCCCGAAAAAGAGGAAGAAGGGCGGCAGGGCCGGCTCCGACGGAGGGCGCCGGACGGGCGAGGAGAACGGGAAACATCATGAGGAGGAGCTTTAGATGCAGCTGGGGCGCGAGTTTGTGAGGGTGCTGAGCCAGATAGCCAAGGATCGCAATCTGTCTCAGGAGCTGATCGTATCGAGTCTTGAGGCGGCGTTGATCTCCGCCTATAAAAAGTATCAGGGCGGCAACCAGGAGGCGGAGGTTCTCGTGGACTTCGAGACCGGCGACGTCGTGGTCAGCGAGCTGCGCACCGTCGTGGAGAAGCTGGAGTCCCCCGACACGGAGATCACGCTTGAGGACGCCCGGAGGCTGGGATACGAGGACGCTGCTCCGGGCGACGTCCTGCGGCTGGAGAAGAACCCCGGCGACTTCGGGCGGATAGCCGCCCAGACCGCCCGCCAGGTGATCATTCAGCGCCTGAAGGATGCCGAGCGCCAGGTTATCTACGACGAGTTCTCCGACAAGATCGGGGAGATGATGACCGGCGTGGTCTTCAAGTCGGAGAACGACCAGGTACTGGTGCGCCTCAACGAGCGCACCGAGGCCATCCTGCCCCGTAAGGAGCGGATCCCCGGTGAGAAGTACGTCCCCGGCGACTACATGAAGTTCTACGTCCTGGACGTGCGGCAGATGACGCGGGGCCCCAGGATCGTCGTGTCCCGGACGCATCCGGGGCTCCTCCGAAAGCTGATGGAGCTCGAGATCCCGGAGGTGCGGGACGGGGTAATCGAGATCCGCAACATCGTCCGGGAGGGGGGCGCGCGCGCCAAGGTGGCCCTGATGACCCTGGATGCCAACGTTGACCCGGTCGGGGCGTGTGTGGGTAACGCCGGAGTGAGGATCAAGGCTATAAGCAAGGAGCTGATGGGCGAGAAGATCGACGTCATCATCTGGAACAGCGACCCCCTGGTGTTTATCCGCAATGCCCTCTCGCCCGCTAAAGTCTCCAAGGTCGAGCCGGTGCTCGATCAGGAGCACTCGGTCCGGGTGTACGTCTATCCCGACCAGCTCTCCCTGGCCATCGGTAGGGCGGGACAGAACGTCCGGCTGGCGGCGCGCCTGACGGGCTGGAAGATCGACATCGACGCCCTCGAGTTGGAGCGTATGCCGACGCTGCAGGACATCTTCCACGACATCGTGGAGGACGAGGTGGAGGACGAGTAGCGTGGGCCAGCCGCGGCCGCGACAGCGACAAAAACCCAGGACCTGCGTCGGGTGCCGGGAGGAGTCGCCCCGGAGGGCCCTGATTCGCGTCGTCCGCTCCCCCGACGGCTCGGTCGTGGTGGATGAACGCGGCAAACTGCCCGGCCGCGGCGCCTATCTCTGCGCGAGGCGGGAGTGCTTGGAGAGGGCGAGGAAGAGCGGTGCCCTCGCCAAGGCGCTCAGAACGGCGATCCCTGACTCCTGCTACACGGAGCTGGAGCGCCGCATCGAGGAGGAGGGCACGGCGCGCGTCGATCCGGAGGAGCGTCTGCACGAGCTCTGTTCCCTGCTCGGGCTCTCCCGGAGGGCGGGGATGGTCCTCGTCGGCTCGGATAGTGTACAATCGCAGTGCGGCAGGGGTCCCCTGCTGCTCCTGACCGCGGAGGACTGTTCCGCGTCCGTGCGAGAGTTCGCGGAGAGGCTGGCCTCGGCCGGCGCACGGGCTCATGCGCATATTCACGCGCCCTTGAGCGTCGAGCGGCTGTCCCTGGCCCTGGGGACGGGGCGCGTACAGGTGATTGCCCTGCCGGGCCGAAGCGGCCTGGCGGATAGGATAAAGGTCTTGCTTGGGGAAGGGGGACGTGCCCTTGAACAACAGAATACGGGTTTATGAATTGGCAAAGATGTTGGGGAAGAGCAACAAGGACCTGATGAAGGTGCTGCAGGATCTGGGCGTCGAGGTGAAGACGCACATGAGCTCCATCGACGGCGAGACCGCTCAGCTGGTGGAGGACGCCCTGGCCTCTCCGGCGGGCGGGGCGAAGCCGGAGGCCGGGGCCGGCGGGGACGGGAGGAGGACGGTCGAGATCGGGGAACGGGCCACGATCAAGGCCGCGGCGGAGAAGATCGGGGTCTCCAGCGCGGAGGCGGTGAAGGCCCTGATGAAGGCCGGCCTGATGGTCCCCGCGACCGCGCCCGCCGACGCGAAGGTGCGGGACGTCCTCTCGAGGGCCTTCGGGGTGGAGTTCGTCCTCCTGCCCGAGGAGAGGCCGAAGCCCGAGGCCGAGGGGAAGAAGGCGGCCGGGAAGGGGCCGAAGCCCAAGCCCGCGGGGCAGCCGGCCGTCCTGGCGGAGCGTCCCCCCATCGTCACGGTCATGGGGCACGTGGACCACGGGAAGACGACGCTGCTGGACCACATCCGCCACTCCAACGTGACCGCGCAGGAGGCCGGGGGGATCACGCAGCATATCGGCGCCTACATCGTCACGCACGACAAGAAGCCGATCGTCTTTCTGGACACCCCCGGACACGAGGCCTTTACGGCGATGCGCGCGCGGGGCGCGAGCGTGACGGACATCGTCATCCTGGTCGTGGCCGCCGACGACGGGGTCATGCCCCAGACGCGGGAGGCGATCGACCATGTGAAGGCGGCGAAGGTCCCGATCGTGGTGGCGGTGAACAAGGTGGACAAGCCAACGGCCAAGCCGGACCGCGTCCGCCAGCAGCTCTCGGATGTCGGCCTGGTCCCGGAGGAGTGGGGCGGCGACGTGGTCATGGTAGACGTCTCCGCCAAGACGGGCGACGGCATCCCCCAGCTTCTGGAGATGGTGCTCCTGGTCGCGGAGATGCAGGAGCTGAAGGGGGACCCTGGGGCTTCCCCGACGGGCGTCGTCGTGGAGGCCCAGTTGGACAAGGGCAAGGGTCCCGTGGCGACCGTCATCGTGCAGCAGGGCACGCTGCAGCGCGGCGATATCGTCCTCTTCGGGTCGGCGTGGGGAAAGGTGAGGGCCCTGTTCGACTGGGCGGGCAAGCCGATCAAGAAGGCCGGCCCGAGCATCCCCGCGGAGATCCTGGGGCTGGACGAGGTCCCGCAGCCCGGTGAGACCTTCACCGTCGTGAAGAGCGAGCGGGAGGCGCGCAGCGCCCTGGCGGACAGCCGCGCCCGCGAGCGGGACGCGGGGGCCCCGTCGAAGCGGGCGTCCCTGGAGGACCTCTACGCCCAGATGCAGTCGGGGCAGATCCCGCAGCTCAGCCTTGTGGTGAAGTGCGACGTGCAGGGCTCCCTGGAGGCCCTGGCAGCCTCCCTCGAGAAGCTGGCGACCAACGAGGTTGGGGTCACCATCGTGCATCGGGGCGTCGGGCGCATCGCGGAGTCCGACGTGATGCTGGCATCGACCTCCAACGCGGTCATCATCGGCTTCAACGTCCGTCCGGACGCTAATGCCAAACGGGCCGCCGAGGCGGACGGTGTAGAGATCCGGACCTATGACATCATCTACGACGTCATCGACGACGTCAAGGCCGCGATGAGCGGGCTCCTGAAGCCCAACCTCAGGGAGGAGCGCCTGGGCGAGGTGGAGATCCGGGAGATCTTCAAGATCCCGAAGGCGGGTAAGATCGCCGGCTGCCACGTCATACAGGGACTGGTCCGCCGCAGCGCGCGGGTGTGCGTCGTGCGCGCGGGGATCGTCATCTGGGATGGCAATATCGCGACGCTCCGCCACTTCAAGGACGAGGCCCGCGAGGTCAAGGCGGGGTTTGACTGCGGCATCGCGCTAGAGGGGTTCCAGGACTTCGAGGTCGGCGACGTCCTGGAGGTCTACGAGGTCGTCGAGGAGAAGCGTAGCCTGTAGACCGAGGCCGGGCGTCGGGACCAGAATGAAATAAAGGGGTGAAGGGGTTTGGGGACGTTTCGTATGGCGCGAATTAACAAACAGCTCCAGCGGGAGATAGCCCTTCTGCTGGAGCACCGCATCAAGAACGAGGCCGTGAAGGACGCCATCATCACGGGCGTGGAATGTTCCCGGGACCTGGAACACGCGCGGGTGTTCTTCACTGCCGTGGCCCCGGACCGGCGAGCCGCCCTCCTGGAGGAGCTCCAGGGCGTGAAGGGGGTGCTTCGGACCCTGCTGGGCCAGGTGCTGACCCTGCGCCATGTCCCGGCCCTGGATTTCGTCCCGGACCGGAGCGTGGACTATGGGGAGAGGATCGACGGGATCCTGCATCGCCTGGGGCTCGACTCCCTTCCCGGCCAGGGGGCGGATGGCGGTTCGGAGGGGGAGACGGATGACTGAGCGTTCTGCGCCCCCCTTTGCCGAGGCATCCGCGCTTCTTAGGGCGTTCCCCCGCTGGACGCTGTTCATCCATCAGAAGGCCGACGGGGACGCCGTCGGGTCGGCGTCGGCGCTCTTCGAGGCCGGTGCGCTCCTGGGGCGTCGGGTGCGCTGGATGGGCCCCGACGCGTCGCTTCCCCTGCCCTACCGCTTCCTGCCCCACACGGACGAATACCTTTCCTGCGAGGAGCTCGCCTTTGACGATAGGGGGGAGCTCTACGTCTTTCTGGACTCCTCGAACGAGGACCGTGGGGTTTGGGGCGTCAGGGACCGCGCGCCGGGGACGGTCGTCCTGAACCTGGACCACCACGAGGACAACTCCCGATACGGGACCCTGAACTGCGTCGATCCCTCCTGCGCCTCGACCACGGAGCTCCTGTACCGCCTCTTCAGGGCGGAGGGCTGGCCGGTGACGCCGGCTATTGCCGAGAGCCTGTACACCGGGCTCGTCACAGACACCGGTGCCTTCATGTTCAGCAATACGACGCCGCGGGCCCACCGCCTGGCGGCGGACCTTCTGGAGCTTGGGGTGGACCCGTCGCGGATCGAGGCGCGCATCTACCATAACCGCTCGCTGGAGGCCATGGCGCTCTGGGCGCGGGCCCTCTCCCGCATCGAGGTCTGGGGGAGGGACGGGGAGTTCTCCCTGTCGTGGCTCTCGTACGGCGACTTCTCCGAGACGGGGTCTCAGGCCACGGACACCGAGGGATTGGTCAATCAGCTGCTGACGATTCGGGGGGTCCGTTTTGCCATGATCCTCTCCGAGCTGGAGCCGGGGCAGGTCAAGATCAGCTTCCGTTCCGAGGAGGGCACGGTCCCGGCCGCGGCCGTCGCCCGGAGCCTCGGGGGGGGCGGGCACCCCAGGGCCGCCGGGGCGACCCTGGAGGGCCCCATGAAGGACGTCGTGCGAAAGGCTCGGTCCGTATTGGAAGAACGCCATGCCGAATGGGCTGTTGCTCATTGACAAGCCGGAGGGCGTCCGGAGCACGGATTGCGTCGCCCGGGTGCGGCGAGCCTTCGGCAGGGGCACGCGCGTCGGACATGCCGGCACCCTGGACTCCACGGCCTCGGGGCTTCTGGTCGTCCTCGTGGGGTCCGCGACGCGCCTCTCGGACTACGTGATGCGGCTTCCCAAGGTCTACAGGGCGTCGGTGCGCCTGGGGGCGGAGACGGACACCTGCGACCGAACCGGCGAGGTGGTCTTCCGCGGCGACGCCGCCTGCGCGGACGAGGCCGCCTTCGACCGGATCCTGCCCTCCTTCTGGGGCATGAGGATGCAGCGGCCCCCCGAAATCTCCGCTCTGAAGGTGAACGGGGAGCCCTCGCATCGGCTGGCCCGTTCCGGACGGGGCGTTGTCCTGCCGGAAAGACCGGTGTGGATGGAGAGCATCCGCCGTTGTTCCGCGCTGGCGAATGGTCGCGTCGAGATCGAGGTCGTCTGCGGCAAGGGCGCCTATATCCGAAGTCTCGCGCGGGATATCGGGGCCAGGCTGGGCTGCGGCGCCCACATCGAGACCCTGCGCCGCCTTGCGAGCGGTCTCTTCCTCGTCTCGGAGGCCTGGTCCTTCCCTCCGGATCCCGGCGTGCCGCTGCGCTCCCCGAGGGAGGCTATCGTCCCCTTTCACCGGATCCTCCTGACGGAGCGGGCGGAGGCGCGCCTTCTAAACGGCCTTCCCGTGTCCCTGCGGGAGGCCGGCCGCTATGTCCCCGGGACCGTGGAGCTCGCGGGCGGCCTATGCGTCGAGGGGGCCGGGATGATTGGCTTTGTCGACAGGGAGGCTGGGGAAAGGAGCGGGAGAGAGATTCTGCTGAGGCCCCGTGCCAACATCTCCGTTCAGGATGAGGCGGAGGGGGCATGATCCTGGTCCTTGGTGCCTTTGACGGCTTTCATCGCGGGCACGTCCGCCTTCTGGGCCGGGCCCGGTCCATGGCGCGTTCTATGGGCACGGACTGGGGGGTCGCGACCTTCTCCCCGCACCCGGGGCTCGTGTTGGGGACGATGCGCTCGACCCTCTTCACGGCCAGGGAGCGGGAGCTCGTCCGGTGTGTCCTGGGCATCCCGCGCCTGATCGTCCTCCCGTTCGACGAGCGCCTGAGGAACCTCTCCCCCCGCGACTTCTGGGCGGAGCTGGAACGCCTGACGGACGTGGAGGGCGTCATCGTGGGGAGGGACTTTCGATTCGGGTTCGAGGGGAGGGGGTCGGCGTCCCTCCTCGAGGCGTTCTGCCGCGAGGACGGCGTGGCGTTCTTCGCGGAGGACCTGCTGGAGCGCGAGGGTGGGGGAGGGGAAAAAATCTCCAGCTCCGCGATCCGCGGCCAGGTAGAGCGGGGGGACGTCTTGGGCGCCGCTGCTGACCTGGGGTACCCCTGGTTTCTCCGGACGGACGTCCTGCACGGGGACGAGCGGGGGCGCAAGCTGGGATATCCGACGGCGAACCTGGATATTGGAGGGCCGAGGACGCTTCCGGCCGACGGCGTCTACGCCGTGTCCCTGATCGCGCGGGGGCGGTGGTGCTGCGGCGCTCTCTCGATGGGCTGCAACCCGACCTTCGGCGACGTCCACGAGCGGCGCGCCGAGGTCTTCGTCCTGGACTTCGAGGGGGACCTCTATGGGGCGGAGCTGGCCGTGTTCTTCCTCGAACGGCTCAGGCCCGAGCGGCGCTTTCCGGATGCCGCGCGTCTGACGGAGCAGATCGCTGCGGACGTGGCGCGCTGCCGCACGGTTTACGAGGAGCGCATGAGCGCGGACCCGGAGCTCTTCGACGCCTTTCTGCGATGTTTTCGTGGATAGGTTTTAAGTGGAGAGGTTCTAAATTGATATGGGGGCTTCGTGGATTAAATCAGTGTTTCCCTGGGTTCCGTCCGGGGTTCCCAGGGGACGCGTCCCCTGGGCGGGGTATGGGGCGGAGCCCCATGTCCGTTATCTCGAGGCTTTGGAGGTTTTTCCCATGTTGATCGATTCCCACTGCCATCTCAACTCCGACGAGTTGAGGGAGGACGCCGACGCGCTCGTCCGCCGTGCCGCCGAGGCCGGGGTCAGGCGCATGGTGGTCGTCGGCTGCGACCTGGAGGACAGTCAGGAGGCGGTCGGGATGGCCCATCGTTTCAGGGAGAGCGGCGTCTACGCGGCGGTCGGCGTCCACCCTCACGAGGCGTCCTGCTATGCGGACGGTCTGCCGGAGGCGCTACTGGACCTGGCCGCGGACGAGCGTGTCGTCGCGCTCGGGGAGGCGGGGCTGGACTACTATTATGACCATTCCCCCCGCGACGTGCAGCGCTCCGTGTTCCGGATGCACCTGGAATGGGCGGCGGCCGTCCGGAGGCCGCTGGTGCTGCACGTCCGGGACGCGATGGACGATGCGCTGTCCATGCTGGAGGGGCTCGAGCCCGGAATGCGGAGCCCCCTGAAGTTGCTCTTTCACTGCTACAGCGGAGGGCTCAGGTACCTCGACAGGGTCCTTGGGCTCGGGGCCTGGTGTGCCATCGGTGGGGCCGTGACCTGGGCACGGAGCGACGAGCTCCGCGAGGTCGCCGCCCGGATCCCGGCGGACCGGCTGTTGCTGGAGACGGATTGTCCCTGGATGGCCCCCAAGCCCTTCCGGGGAAAGCTCAACGAGCCCTCCTACGTGCGGTATGCCTACGAGGCCGTCGCCGCGGCGAGGGGTGTGGCGCTCGAGACGCTGGCCGGACAGGTGGAGGAGAACGCCTGTACTTTCTTCGGATGGGGGCGTTCCCATGTTTGAGTTCAGGCTGGAGGCGGTCTGTCCCCGGACGGGCGCGCGTGCCGGGACCCTGACGACGCCTCACGGCGTCATCAGGACGCCGGTGTTCATGCCGGTGGGGACGCAGGCCACGGTGAAGGCCATGACCCCCCCCGAGCTCGAGGAGATCGGGGCCCAAATAATCCTGGGCAATACCTACCACCTCTACCTTCGGCCCGGTGCGGAGCTCGTAGCCGAGGCGGGGGGGCTTCACCGCTTTATGGGCTGGGAGCGGCCCATCCTGACGGACAGCGGGGGCTTCCAGGTCTTCTCGCTTGCGCAGCTTAACAGGGTTACGGACCGGGAGGTGCGCTGCCGGTCCCATCTGGACGGCTCCGAACACGTGATGTCCCCCGAGTGGGCGATGCGGGTGCAGGAGCTTCTGGGCAGCGACATCGCCATGTGCTTCGACCAGTGCGGTCCCTTCCCGGCGACGCACGAACAGGCGACGGTGGCCCTGGAGCGCACCACGCTGTGGGCCGAACGGTGCCGGGCCGCCCATACCCGGGAGGACCAGGCCCTCTTCGGGATCATCCAGGGCTCCGTCTACGACGACCTGCGGCTGCAAAGCGCCCGGGAGATCACGGCGATGGACTTCCCGGGATACGGGATCGGCGGGCTCTCGGTGGGCGAGCCCCACGACGTCATGTACCGCATCCTGGATCTCCTGAACGGCGTCATTCCGCAGGAGAGGCCGCGTTACCTGATGGGAGTCGGCTACCCGCCGAACATCGTGGAGGGCATCGCCAGGGGTGTGGATATGTTCGACTGCGTGCTCCCCACGCGCAACGGGCGCAACGGGACGCTCTTCACCTCCTTCGGGAGGGTCAACATCAAGGCCCAGAGGTATGAGCGCGACTTCACCCCCCTGGACCCCGAGTGCGACTGCTATCTTTGCCGCAACTTCACGAGGGCCTATCTGCGGCACCTGTACCGGTGCGGGGAGATATTGGCGGCGCGCCTGTGCACCTGGCACAACCTGCGTTATACCCTGCGCCTTGCCGAAGGGGCGCGGGAGGCCATACTGTCCGGGACCTTCCCGGAGTTCCGGGAGCGCTTCCACACGGCATTCCGGGACGGCGAGAGATTCCGGGACGGCGGCGGGGCATGAATACCCTTCGCGTCCCGGTCGATCCCTGGAACCCCGATCCCGCCGTCCTGCGGGAGGCCGCCGCGGTTCTGAGGCGCGGCGGGCTGGTCGCCTTTCCGACGGAGACCGTCTACGGGCTGGGGGCAAACGCCCTGGACGCCGATGCGGTCCGGGGCATCTATCGCGCGAAGGGTCGGCCCTCCGACAACCCTCTGATCCTGCACCTGGCGTGCAGGGAGGAGGCCGAGCGGCTGGCCCGTCCGACCCCGCGGGCCCGGAGCCTCATGTCGGCCTTCTGGCCCGGTCCCCTGACCCTGGTGCTTCCGGCCAGGCCCGTCGTCCCCGCCGAGACGCGGGGGGGGCTCGATACGGCGGCCCTCAGGATGCCGGACCATCCCGTCGCCGCCGCCCTGATTGAGGCGGCCGGGTTCCCGCTGGCGGCGCCCAGCGCCAACCTGAGCGGGCGCCCCAGTCCCACGGATGCGGACAGCGTGTGGGAGGACCTCGGGGGGCGGGCCGATATGATCCTCGACGCCGGGCCCGTGTCCGTGGGGATCGAGTCCACCGTGCTGGACATGACGGCCGAGCCGCCGCTCCTGCTTCGCCCCGGGGGGCTCTCCCGGGAGG
>NZ_CAUUWA010000049.1 GCF_963548695.1 uncultured Fretibacterium sp. | reverse complement strand
AAAGGGTCGACGGGCCGATCTCCGAGCTGAAGAACCCGATTCCCTGATTCCACGCAAGGAGCTCGAACACATCGTCGAGCGCCGCGGAATCGACCCCGTGCGCGTATGCCTTGACGAGCTCCCGGCACGCCTGACGCATCCTGCCCGCGCCGACCGCATTCGTCAGCGACAGAAGAAGCCGGGTCTCATACGGAAGCGTCCTCTTTTCGTCGTTCCAGGTCAGGTCCCAGAAGTTCACCGCGATCCTGCCAAGCTCTTCGTCGACCAGCGGGAAATTCGTCAGCGCCGCAGGGCGCATGGGGATCGACCCGTCGTCCTCCTTCACCGCGGTACGATAGAAATAGGCGTGAAACTCGCTTTCCGCGGCCTGTACCGTGTGGTATTCATAGCCCAGCTGCTCCATCACCGCGTAGAGCGGAATGGGCTCGAAGGTCTGGACGATCTCCAGCCCCGACCCGACCGGAAGCTCCATCGCCTGCTTCTTCAGCCCAGGGAAGAAGTTCCCGGCAACCCCTCTCACATCGATCTTCCTGAACCCCGCAGTCTTGTCCTTCCAATCCGCAAAACTCATCGTGCGTCCTCCCATCCGGCTCCCGAGGAGCCCTGTGTTTTTCATCCCGCACATAATTTATCATCGGGAGGACGCTCTTTGTGTGGCTATAATCACTTTCCGAAAGGACGCTTCGACGATTCTTGGCAATCATGAATAGCCGTGATCGCCTCGCAGGATACGCAGACAACCTTTTTCCACCGTCGTCATCGTCCGACTCCTCTGTCCCCACAGGCAGCAAGCCGTGGAGCCGCGAAGCCTGTAAACAAGGGGAGGCTCATTCCTTCGGCGCGCGTTTGGGTTTTTTGGGAAACCACCCCTTCTCGACGCGTCGGGTCTGCTGCTTCAGCTCGCGGATGCTCCAAAGCAGGGAAAAGCCCACGACTCCCAGGACGGAGGAGAGCAGGGGATGCTCCACGAGCAGGGAGGCGGCGCAGAAGGCGAGGCCACCCGCCAGGAAAACCGGCCATACCCTGTCGGAAAAGTAATACTCGCACTTGATGACGACGGGATGAAGGACGCCGATGACGATGAAGGAGGCCAGCCCGATGAGGATTCCAGACCAGTTGAATATGCTCTCACCCCCTTCTCCGGTGCGTCTCCCTCGATCCTCGACACCAAGGAACCGGTCATGGGGCACGGCGTTCCTTGCCAGACGCATGCCGACCGAAGCGCTGGACCGTCCGGGGGGCATGGAGGCGCGATAGGTGCAGCGCAGGTGCTTGGCGAAGTCGTTCCAACCGCCGCCGCGATTCGTCGTTCGGGCTCCCCATCGTGAACGAGCCGCCCTTGATCAAAATCATGCCGTCGTCCTTCGTAGCAAGCGCCGCACGGGGAAGAAAGGCCGCGGCAAAAGCCAGTATTCACAGAAACTTCACCATCCTGCCCCTCCTTCCGGCCCTCGGCCATTCCCTCACATCGGCGCGGCTGCAGTCCCTCGATCCAGGCTTTGAGCGACGAAACCGACTCGCGGTTCCCGAACCGTTTGCCCGAGAGCCAGACCGCACCGGGCGCGGACGGCTTGAGCTCGTCGAGCGTGTGTCCCATGCCGGAGCCGCCGGACGTCGCGAAGACGGCTACCCTATTATCGGACAAGTCGCAGCCCTCCAAGAACGTGTTGATGATCGTCGGCGCGACGTACCACCAGATCGGGAAACCGATCAGCACCGTGTCGTACCCCGAGACGTCGGGCAAGGAAAAGCGGATGAGGAAAAGCAAATAATAGGGAACGAATGACGCCGGCAGCGAGCCCGTCGGTCGCGGGGGAGGCGGCGTTTCGCGATCGCCTTGGCCCGGTCTACCCACGAAGGTTGTAATCGCACTTCTGGCACTGGGTCATCGCCGATTGCCCCATAACCCCTGGCGTCCAAACGCCCCCTTCCCCGCTGTGGGGAAGGGGGCGCCTTTTGTCCGGGCTTTCGTTTCTGCCGGTCGCCTGTCGGTGTCGACAGCTTCATAGCGGCATAAGCGACCGACATAGTATACCCCGCTCCTTGGGTACGCCCCACGGGGCCTAATCAGCCCCGTGGAGGGCGGGCTTATCCGTCTTGAAGCGGCCGATGAGCGCGCTCAGCTGTTCCGCCGTCTCCGCTACCGTCCGAGACGCCCGCTCGATGCTCTTTGCCACATCGACCGTATCCGATGCGGCCTGACCCAATTCTTTCTGGACCCCAACGATCTCCCCGATGGAGGTGGTCACGCTCTGGACGGACGCGGTCATCTCCTCCGCAGACGCCGCCTGCTCCTCAGAGACCGCCGCGACGTTCTGGATCGACTCGTTCAGATGGTTCGTCGCTCCCAGAACTCCCTGCAGCTCCTTATCCACCGCCTCGGCCCTTTGGAGAAGCTCCGTGATGTTCTGGGCCACCTCCTTCGTCGCGGCAAGCGAGCTCCCTGAATGATCCTGAAGCTCCCGGATCAGCTTGCTCACCTCCTTGGCGGCGTTGCCGGACTCCTCGGCCAGCTTCCGGACCTCCTCGGCCACGACGGCAAACCCGCGACCCGCCTCGCCCGCACGCGCCGCCTCGATAGCCGCGTTGAGCGCCAGAAGGTTCGTCTGGTCCGCTATGGACGTGATGGAGCTCACAAAGCCCGAGATGGCCTCCACCGACTGCGCAAGGCGCCCAATCAGTTCCATCGTCTCGTCGGATTTTCCATCCACCCGCTTCATGCCCTCCACGATTTGCCCCACGCTCTGGACTCCCTCCGTCGTCCCACTGCTGACAGTGGAGGACTGCGTGGCGCCCTCCGTAGCCGCCTGGGCGCTCGACTGCGCCCCGGTCGCCACCTCGCCGATCGCCGCGTTGATGGTCTCGAGGGAGGAGGCGCTCTCGTCAAGGAGCGCGTTCGACTTGCCCATCAGCCCTCCGACCTCGTCCATCGAGGCAAGCAGAGTACCCGAGATCTTCGCGAGCTCCTCGGCCTCCCTGGAGTTCTCGGCCACGCCGGTACGAATTCGGGCTATCAGCTCCCCGATGGAGGCCGCCGTCCGGTTCAGCATCCCGGATATCCTGGCGAACTCGTCCTTCCCCGAATCGTCGAAGCGGGTCGAGAGGTCGCCGGATTCCAGCTCCTCCATCAGGTCGGTCATCCGGCGCACCGAGCGCGTCATGCCCCGGATGATGCAGAAGAAGGCAACCCCGATGATGACCAGCGGCGTGACCGCGACCCCCAGAAGGATCAGGGTCAGGGTCCTGAGGATCCCGGAGATCACGGCGCAGGGGAAGAACGCGCCGAGGTAGAGGCCGTGCCCGACCGGGGCGTAGAACATCAGGCGCCGCTCGCCCTCGTAGGTGTACTCGGAAACCCCGGTCTCGCCCGCCGTCATCCGCCGGATTGCATCGCGAAGGCTCTCGGGGAAGGACGAGTCCGTGAGGAGGTTGGTCTTCATGACCTGTTCCTTATGGGAGGAGGCGACGATCAGGCCGTCCCTACGGACCAGGATCCCGGACCCCTGCCCGAAGACCTTTAGGTCTGACGTCTGTAAGTTGATTTGGTCCATGTCCAGGTCCGCACCGACGACCCCCAGGAGCTTCCCGGAGTCGTCTCGGACCGCAACGGCCATGGTGATCCCCAGGCTGTTTGTCGCTGCAATGATATAGGGATCCGAGCAGACGACCTCCCCATCCCTGGCCGCGACGGCAAGCTTGTACCAGGGGCGCACCCGGGAGTCGAAGTCGTCGGGCGCCCTCCAGCCACCCCCGTCCGCGAAGCGTCCATCGGACTCGTAACCCCAGAACAGCTCCTTGATGCCGCTTTGCCTGTTTTTTGCCAGAAGGGCGGCGGCGGCACGGGCCATCTCGTCCTGAGAGACCGTCCCGAAGTTCAGATAAGCGTACCGCAGCGACTCGGCGGAGGCCGAGAGAATCGCAGCGGAACGGTTGAAAGCGCCCCGGAAAATTTCGGCCGACTGCGACACGCTGTCCACCCCAGCCCCTTTCAAGCTGGAGGTCAGTACCGAGCCGCCCCAGAGGTAAACAATCCCAATAGCCGCAAACAACACCAGAAAAACCGCCGCAACCGTCCCCAACATCTTGCTCCGAATCGTCATCTTTCCACTTTCCTCCATATTCTCGCCCCATCAATTCATATCGATGCCCAAAAACACGATCAATGTCCCCAAAAGCCCCAAAAACAGCGCGCCAACCTCAGCGTTGGAGGGCAGACCAACGCCACACCTGCTTCTCTTGACCCGTAAAGGCCGCTACGGGACCAAAGAGGCCGTGAGGCACGGGATCTCGGGCCCCGGGATGCCGATGGGGGCGACCGTCACCGTCCCAGCGTACTCGGGCGCCAGCTCCAGGCCACGCTTCATCCTGTGGAACGTCACGGTCCGGTTCGCCCTCACCGCAGCCCCCAAGACCTTCCCTGTGTCGGCGTCGATCCCCGAGGGCAGATCCACCGCCACGACATGGGCGGCCGAGGCGCCCATCGCCTCGACGACACGTCGATAGAGCCCCTCGATCGGGCGCGCCAGTCCGGTTCCGAAGAGCGCGTCCACGCAGATCTCGCACTCCCTGAGGGAACGGACAAGGCGCTCCAGGGAGCTCTCGTCCAAGGGCAGAGGAGCATCCGGCGAAAGGCGCCGCAGGATGCCGAGGTTCGTGCGGAAGTCCGCACTGCCCCGATCCGGGTTCCCCACCAGAAAGGCCTCGACCCTCCGGCCTCGAATCAGCAGATGCCGGGCCACGGCCAGGCCATCCCCTCCATTGTTTCCGGGGGCGCAGACCACGGTAAAGGAGGCCGCGTCCGCGACCTCCCGCACGACCGCAAGGGCCGCATTCTCCATGAGGACGATGCTGGGGATGCCAAACTCCTCTATGGCCCGGCGATCCGCCTCCCGCATTTCCTCTCGAGTCATCGATTCCGGATGCAGCTCCTCCCCACCTGCCTTTCCCTTTTTTTCCGCGGAGAAGGACGATCCCGAAAGGACGAGCATCAAACTTCACCCCTCGGCCCAAAATCCCGAGTATCCCTTAAAGAATCGTGCTTCACCGCGTTTTTGCATAAAGGCTCTAAGCGGTATTATACAGGTTCGATCCTCTTTTGAGGGGGATACTGTCCCAAAAAGAAGGGGCGGCCCCCATTCGGCAAAATTCGGCAAAAAAGCAACGGCCCCCGATCGCCCGGGGGCTTTCTGCATCGATGACGCTCAGGGATAATTTCAACCGGCATGACCGGGGGTCAAGTACATCGTATAACACTCTTGCGTTGGACGGAGGCAGAGCTTTGACGAACTCGTGAACGAGAACGAAGGGCCGGCTCGCGCCGGCCCTTCGTTCTCTTCAATTTTGACCGGTCTTTTCCTCCAGCAGCTTCAACGCCTGTGTACCCTTGAGCGCTTCATTCTCCCTCGCGTAGTCGAGGGCTGTTTTACCCTCGTTGCTCTTTGCCTTCGCGTCCGCTCCCGCCTCCAGTAGCACCGTCAGGACTTATTGTACGCCGCAACCGTCAACGGCGTCCACCCATATCTGTCTTGCTCCGCTTTTTCCACCCGCCAAATTTCCTGAGCATTGAGATAAACATGTGGGGTGAGGCTTTAAAAGCCTCACCCCACATGTTTATCGACCTTTAAGAGACGGGTTATCCCACAGTACCTTAACCGGCTCGTATTTTCTCATTGAGTACTGCCAAGTTGCGTTCCGCGGCCTTTTTGAACTTCTCACCAACGGGCTTCCAATTCGAGAAGTTTGTTGTCTCAGGAATCTCGGAGAAGTCGATGTCCTCATCCCGAACCGTGCGCAAGGCCGCGATGGCCTCCTCCCGGCTGTGCGGATAGTCACTTGGATAATTGCCGCTCATAGGCTTCCCTCTCCTTTCTTTCTGCAACTCGGGCAGAGATGATACGAATCAGCTCGATGCCATTCCAATCTTCACGTTCGACGTACACGACAAACAATATTATCCCGGCCTTCTCCAGGATGGTTATTTTTCAGATATTATAGCGCTTACAGGGCCTGAAGTGAAAGAAAAGCGTAGGTCTGCCATAAGCCTCGCAATGGAGCGCCACGCTGAGCGTCAATCCATCAGGCCGCCTGCCGCCAAGCGCCCGGAAAAATCCTCAGCGCATCCGCCTCTCCCAGAAAGCCGCCGCGCGATCGAGCCAGCCCTCCGCGACGGTTCCCTCGCCCAGCCCAAAGCCGTGGGGAAGACCGTCAAACACCTCGATCTCCGCATCCGTCCCCTGGGCCCGTATTCGGCGCGTCCGCTCCTGCATCGTCCGGTAGGAGGCGATCCCGTCGTCCGTCCCCACGCAGCTGTAGGTGGCGGCTCGTCCCCCGTCACCTCCGACAGGCCCGTATACTGCATGACGACCGCCACGGGCCGCGGGCAGCTTTTCTCGCCGAAGGCCCCGGTTCCTCGGGAGCCAAGCCAGGCCGCCATGCGCGCCCCGGCCAACCCGCCCCACAGGGAATAATCGCTCACGTCCGCCCCCAATTCCCTGCGATATTTTTCTTCAAAGAAAGAAACGGTGAAACAATCGTTTTTCAGCAGGTACTCGCTGGTATATCGCAGAGGATTGACGTAGATCGTCACGATCAGCCGCCCGTCGCTCCTCAATCCCCAGGGACTGCCAAGGCTGCCCCAGCCGATGGTGCAGCCGTCAAAATCCTCCACGGTGCCCGCCGCCGCCAGCGCCCATTGCTTGTCGAACATGTTGAACACGTCGTATTGTCCGTCGCGAAACGTCATAAACAGCCTCCCGTTTCGTTTTTGAAGACGCCCGTCTTGCATGCGATAAAACGGGCGTGGATCGTCTCTTGCCTGCAACTTAAAGGTCATCTTTAGTGCAGTAGGACTTCCAACCCGGCGCGCCCTCTACCGGCCGCCTCACGCGTGAATTTTCACCCCGTGAAGCATCCTCACAAAGGCGGGGTCGCCGTGATCCACGATCTCACTGCGGCCCAGGTCCATCTTCGCGATCGCCGCCATCTCATCGTCCGTCAGGGCAAAATCCCAGATGTCGAAGTTCTCTTCCATGCGCTCCCTGCGGACGGACTTGGGGATGACGGAGACCCCGCGCTGAACGTTCCAGCGCAGCGCCACCTGCGCGGACGACTTCCCGTATCGCTCCCCGATCCCGGCAAGCGTCGAATGGGTGAAGATACCGTGCTTCCCCTCCGCCAGGGGACCCCACGCCTGGGGACGCACCCCTTCGCGAACCCGGCGGCCGAACCGAAACTTGAGTAGATATAACGGCTCCCGAAACCGCGTTCTGTCGTAGGATATATTCTACAAACCGGTTGTTACTATCGGTCAACCGCGTTTTTTACGAAAAAACGGAGGAGAGAAGATGAGCTATACGATGACGCAGGCCTGCGGGGAGACGGATAAGGATGCTCCCGTGGTCATGGAGTCCCCGCCCCCTTCGGTCCGGAGCACCACCTGAGCGGGAACGTTCAGAGCCGCCGGGCTTCTCCTCGGCGGTTGTTCTTCACGCAACTCGATCCCGGTACGGTACTATTACCTTTCGGATCGTCTGTAGAATGGCCCTGAATGGTTTCTTCTCCTTCGTTTAACATCTTTGAGTCCCATAACGGGACGGGCTTCATTCTCATGAAGTATCGCTGAAGGAGGTTTTTATCGATGTTTAGAACGAGATTGACGCGTGTTTTTACGGTGTTTCTCCTCTGCCTTTCGGTCGTGACGCTGACGAGGGCCGCCGCGGCAATGGACGCGATGGAGTACAAGGGGTACATCAACAAGGTGTTCGGCTACTCCTTACAGTATCCCGATATCTTTTTCGACGGCACCTTCAAGGAGGACGGCGGTGAGGTCGTCATGGAGTCCGTCCACAAAAAATATCTTCTGAAGGCATGGGGCCGCGAGCTGAAGGGTAAGGAGAACGCCAAGTCCCTCCTGCAGAGACTCAAGAAGGATTTCGAGAAGAACGGCAACGTCACCGTCAAACATTCGGAGAAGCTGGGGAAGAACGCCTTCTCGATCGGCTATACCGACCCCGATAACCGCGACGTGCTGATGGCGCAGTGCTGCGTCGTCAACGGCCGCAGGGCCGCCTTCTTCGTCTTCAGGTACCCGCACGACGAGTACGAGGTGTTCGGCGATATCCTGAGCCGGATGGAGAAGTCCTTCGAGGTCTTTTAAGGAAGCGCCGATTGAAAAACGGCATTCCCCTGTGCGTTTCGCTTGACGAGCCAACGGGTAAAATATCTCCTCGCCGCAGGCGGGGTAAAAGGTGCGGGCGCAGAAGGACACCTTCTGCGCCCGCTTAAGAAATTTGCCTTGCGTTTTGCTTGGTATAAAGCACAAGGTTCTTACAAATTCTTAAGGAAACGCTGATTTAATCCATGAAGCCCCCCGGTGGTACCCCAGCTTGCCTGTTTTGAGGAAGAGGCTTGCCGGGGCCGCCGCTATCCCCAGAGGGGAGCCTTCCGGCAACCGCTCGCTTCGCTTGCGGGCCGGTCAGTCTCAGGATAGCGGCGTGGGGGCTTTAAGCAGACGACCGGCGATAAGTAGGCGACCAACGAGCAACGCGAGTTGTGTCGATCACTTAGTTTCTTCACCAGGTACGAGCCGTGTCGGTCGCTTAGGGGCTTCATCAGGGGGCAAAGCCCCCATGTTAATTTTTTAAGGAAGCGCTGTAGACTTTTGTCTATAGGTGTTTTACATATTTACTTTTTGGGAAATATGCGATTTTGTTTTAATCAGCGCTTCCTTAAAATCACTTCATCCTCAGCAGCTTTTGTATCACGGCGGGCGTGTCCCCGAAGGTCTGCCGGAAAACCGCATAGAAATTGCTGATGCCGTTATAGCCGACCGCCTCCGCCACCTCCTGAATGGAAAAGGTATCGTCCTCCAGCAGATCAAGGGCGCATTCCATGCGCAGGGTGCGGACGTATTCCGCAACGCTTTTCCCCTCGGTCAGACGAAAGCCCTTTTGCAGCTTGTTCTTGTTGACGCCGACCTTCCTGCAAAGGTCAATAACGGCAGGCGGGTGCTTCAGGCTGGCTTGCAGGATGGCCTTTGCCTTTTCTACCGCGTGGATCTCATTCTCGTCGAGATAGACCGGCGGCTGCGAGGATAGCTGCTGCACAAGGTCGATCAGATAGCCCGCGGCTTCCAGTCCCAATCCTCTCAGCCAGGTATCAAAAGCAAGTCCTGTCAGGCGACATTGCTCAATGCGGCGATAGATGGACACCAGCTCCGGCGCATGAAGGTCTGCGCCGTGAATCGTGTTTTTTGCATCCCTCCAGAAGCTGTCATAAAGCGGAATGCTGTTCTCCGTGAAAAACGCTTCCTGAAAATACAGCCCTTGAAACCGCAGCCGTTGCCCTCCGGGAACTTTCATAAAAAATGGGATGGGCGAATCAAAGACAAAGCAGTTGACACCCGCACCAAAGTGAATCGTCTGATCCCTCTGCGTGTAGACTTCCACCGAGCCCTGCTCACTCAGACCGATCCCCACATACCGCTGACGGAACTGGCTGCGGATGATCGTATCCTGCGGATAGGTAAAATCTGCGTCCGCTGCGGAAAAGCCGTGCAGATCGCCCCAGAAGCAGACCTTGGAGTGCTGCCTCGGAAACACATAGCAAAAGCCGTTTGCCGTGTCCTTCCGCAAGCCGCCAAGCGATATATAGAAGGTCAGCATTTCTTCGATGCTGTGTATTGTAACCATCTCGTCGCTCTTCCCTTTCTGTTTTGGCACATCGTTTTCTGTTTTGGCACGAATTTCGGTTAAGTGTAGCAACTTTTGAATGAAATTCAACCGCAAAATAGCGCATATTTCAACGATCTACAGAGCTTTTATGAAATGCAGGCTTAGTTTTGAGGCACTTTTTTCAGCTTTGACAGCCCGGCTTCCATGCGTATAATTTTTACCCGTTAAGGGCGTATAACCAAATAAAGATTTTGCGGTATTCGTGTCAAAACAAAAGCCGCAGAGAAAGGATTTCTATGCAAGAAGCAAGGAAAAACGTCATTCTTCGCGTGTTCCGAACCGCACATTGCAGTCCGGGAAAATACATCCTCGGAGTGACCTGCTCTGCACTCAGCGTCTTGCTGTCCGGAGTACCGTTTTACACGGTCTACCGGATCGTTCGACTTTTCCTGCTGGCATCGCTTGATGGTACGGCTGTTCCGACCGGCGAGATATGGCTGTGGGCAGCGGTTACGATAGGAAGTATCGCGTTGGGCATTGTATTATCCGTGATCGGCAGCTTTTCCTGCCATGCCTGCGCGTTCAACGCCCTGTATGATTTACGTATGCGCATCCTCGACCACATGGGGCGGCTGAACCTCGGTTTTTATACAGGCGGGCAATCCGGAGCTACACAGAAGATGATGAACGAGAACATCGAAAAGATGGAAAACATCATTGCTCACGATGTTTCCAATATCTTCGGTGCGGGGTTGCTGCTGGCAGCTTTTGCCGTGCTGATGTTTTCTCTCAACATACCGCTGGCGCTGACTATCTTTATCGCCTTAGCGCTTGCGTTTCTTATCCAGTTTTCCGCGTTCGGCGGAACGCGGGGGCAAAAGATTTGGAGCGATCTGAACCGTTCCTCAACCGAGCTGGACGCTGCGTTTTCTGAATATGTGGCGGGCATGGAGGAAGAAAAAATCTTTGGCAGGCCGGAGGCGGCAGCACGTCGTCTGACTGGACTGGTAGAGAAGAACAGGGAAAATTGGAAGGTCTATCTGAAACGTGTCATGCCGATTTTCGGCGCGTATAAGACCATCACGATTTCGGTGCTGGCTTTTCTGCTCGCCTCCGGCTGCGTATTGCTGCACCTGCATCCCGGCGACCACGAGCTTATGATGGAGCTGCTGATGTTCCTGATCGTCGGCCCTGCCTGCATCAGTCCCTTGATGGAGCTTGTGGAGTTCGGTGCTGATTTGCGTACCCTGTCAGTACGCATGGATCAGATCGACGAGGTGCTGAATCTACAGCCCATGTCCGAGGGGACGGAGGCCGCGCCAAAGGGAGGAGCCGAAATCGCATTCCAGGATGTGAGCTTTTCTTATCAGAGCGCTGCCGATCCGCTGCGCCGCGTGGCGCTGGATCACCTGACAATGGAGATTCCGGCCGGGAGCTTCGCCGCGCTGGTAGGGCCGTCCGGCGGGGGCAAATCCACGGCAGGGCAGCTCATCGCCCGGTTTTGGGATGTGGAAAGCGGCTCTATCAGCATTGCGGGGCGGGACATCCGGGAGTATTCCACGGAAGCCCTGATGAACACCGTCGCCTTTGTTTTTCAGGACACGCACATCTTTGCGGAAAGCGTCTACGACAATATCGCCATGCACCGCAGGGTTCACCGCGAGGACGTGGAACGGGCGGCAAAGGCGGCAAGGTGCCACGATTTCATCCTCTCCCTCCCGAAAGGCTATGATACGAGGCTGGGCGACGGCGGGCATAAGCTGTCGGGCGGCGAGGTACAGCGCATCGCCATTGCAAGGGCGATATTAAAGGACGCGCCCATTGTCGTACTGGACGAAGCGATGGCCTTTACTGACGCGGAAAACGAGCTTGCTCTGCGGGAAGGCATGACGGAGCTTTTGAAAGACAAGACTGTCCTGATGATAGCCCACCGGCTTTACTCTATTCAGGACGCAGACTGCATTTTCGTATTGGAGAATGGGCAGCTCAAGGAACGCGGCTCACACAGCGATTTGCTGCAATCAAACGGACTGTACGCACACCTGTGGGCAATTCAGAACGAAACGGAAAGCTGGCAGATGAAGGGAGGGCTTGCCCATGTTTAAGATGATCCGTCAATTTACCTTTCATCATCCGAAGCAGATCCTTGCGCCGACGCTGTGGCTGTTTCTCTCTCAGTCGTCCAGCATACTTCCCGCCATCCTCGCATATATGGCGATTTATCTCTTGGGGCAGGCGTTTTATCTGCCCTATACGCTGGACATTTCACTGTTGACAAAAATAGCTATCATTGGGCTTGGCTATGTCCTCCTGCAATACGCAGTGGAGCTGATTTCCTGCTACAACACTTACGGGCGGGCTTATCACGACACAGCAGATAAGCGTATCGCTTATATTCAAAAGCTGCGCCGTCAAAGCCTCGGCTTCTTTTCCTCAAAGGAATCCGGCGAGCTGATCAGCTCCTTTGCAAGCGATTTTGCCAATGTGGAATATACCATGTGCTTCTGGCTGCCCTATCCCATCGGCGTAGGCTTCCTGCTGCTGCTTTCCTTTGTTTGTATGCTGTTCTTCGACTGGCGCATGGCAGTGGCGATTTTTGCCATGCTGCCTGTCTGCGCAATCCTGATGCTGCAAATTGCAAAGGTTAAGGAAAAGCACAGCCTCTCCGTTATGGAGGCCAAGACAAGAGCTGCAACGCAGCTCAATGAATACCTGCACGGTATGAAAGATCTCAAAGCCTACCACCGTACCGGCAGCGGATTCGATGCTCTGGAAAAAGCGTTTTCAGACCTGCGCAGGGAATCCCTGCGGGACGAGGCCGTTGCAGGCAGCCTTTCTACCCTGTGTGCCTCGCTGGTCAAATTCGTTGTTCCCGTGACAGCGGCAGTGGGATTGTATCTGCTGCTGGGCGGCAGTCTTACCATATTGGACTTCGCGGGCTTTCTTGTGATTGCCACAAAGCTGACCGAACCGGCGCTTACTCTTGTGAGCAGCATTTCCGCTCTGCGGGGCATGGCGCTCTCCGGCGAACGTCTGGACAGGGTGATGACAACGCCCGACCCTTCCGGTACGGACGAAATCGACCATGGCGACAGCTATGCGTTTGACCGCGTTTCCTTCTGCTACACAGAGGGCAACGATGTGATCCATGACGTGAGCTTTGAAACGCCGGCAGGGGCGCTTACTGCGCTGACAGGGCCCTCCGGCAGCGGCAAATCTACGCTTCTGCGGCTGATGGCGCGATTCTGGGACTATCAGCGGGGACAGGTACGTTTTGCCGGGAAAGAACTTCGCAGCATTGTGCCGGAAAGCCTGCTTTCGCAGGTATCTATGGTGATGCAAAACGCTTATCTGTTCCGGGGTACGATACGGGAAAATCTGTGCTTTGGGAATGAGAACATCACCGAACAAAAAATAATCGACGCCTGCCGGAAAGCGCGCTGCCACGACTTCATTTCAGCGTTACCGGAGGGCTACGATACGGTGGTGGGCGAAGGCGGCGCAACCCTGTCCGGAGGTGAACGGCAGCGCATCTCGCTGGCGAGAGCATTTTTGAAGGATGTTCCGATCTTGCTTCTGGACGAGCCTACCGCGTCCCTTGACGCAGACAACGAGGCAATGGTGCAAAAGGCGCTGGATGAAATATCCAAAGAGCGCACCGTAATTATGATCGCGCACCGGCTGAAAACCGTGCGCGGCGCACAGCAGATCCTTGTCCTTGAAAACGGCAGGATCACGCAGCATGGGACCCACGACCAGCTTGTCGGGACGGACGGACTCTACTCCCGGCTGTGGGAATTGCAAAATCAGGCTGGAAACTATACTTTCAAACCATCTCCAGGGGGAGAAACATGAAATCAAAAAACCTGAACTTCAAGGTGTTCGTCCTTGTTATCATGCTGCCCTTCTGAATGATCGGCATCGGCTATCTCATTATGCTGTCCTTTGCGGCAATATGCAAGTTCTCTATCTCCTTGAACCGGGGCCGATTATAGTGTGCCCCGCAAAAAATTCTGACTTATCTTGACGTAACGGCGGCTCTCTGCGTTGGCGGTTAGCTGCTGGGCGTAAAAATGCTGGGCAAACACTCTAAACCTGCCGGTGTCGCATGAGCGTGGAAAGAACAAAAAGCGGCACAACGCCGAAATTTTTTCAGGCGCTAGATTGTCAAGCCAAATGCGACAGGTAAATGCCGGGCTGTCAGGCCAAGTGCAACAGGCAAATTCTCGAAGTTCCTCAAACGCTGTCCTCCTCTCTAAAATCCTGAATGTCAGCGCCTCCCAAACCTGTGGGAGGCGCCGAGTGAATGAGGGCCTTCACAATCTCCCCTCCCTCTCTGTTAGAATTAGAGGCATGGAAAACCCGTTGGGGAGAGGTGACGAACGGTGAGCAAAGAACTCCAGACCCTGCCCATAGGCATTCAGAGCTTCGAGATGCTGCGCCGGGATGGGCTTCTCTATGTGGACAAGACCCATCGGCTGCAGGAAATCATCTTGAGCGGAAAACGGTACTTCCTGTCCCGCCCTCGTCGGTTCGGCAAGTCGTTGACGCTCTCGACGCTCGACGCGATGTTCCAGGGGAAGGCCGAACTGTTCAAGGGCCTGGCCGCCGAGGGTTGGGTGGCGGAGCAGGCTCGGCAGCCGTGCCCGGTGCTGAGCCTCAGCATGGCCAGGGGACGCTCCACGGAGGGGGTCCGGGGATTCGACATCAGCCTGTACAACGATCTGATGGTCTTGGGATGTAAACGGGGCCTGCCCATGCTGCGAAAGGACACCGAGGGGGCGCTGGGGGCCTTCAAGGACGTCCTTGAAGGGCTCTATGACCAGGGCGGGCCGGTCGTCGTGCTGATCGACGAGTACGACAAGCCGATCCTGGACAAGATCGGAGACCTGGAGGCGGCGGAGGCCATGCGCGAGGCGCTCCGCAGCTTCTATACCGTCCTGAAGGATTACGACAGTCACCTCCGCTTCGTGATGCTGACCGGCATCTCCAAGTTCACGAAAACCGGCGTCTTCTCCGCCATGAACAACCTGCGGGACATCTCCATGAGCGAATCCTTCGGCGACATCGCGGGCTACACGCAGGAGGAGCTCGAGGCCGACTTTGCCGGCTGGATTGGCGCCGCCGCCGAAAAGATGAACGTGACGCGAGAAAGGCTGCTGCAGCGCATGAAGGACTACTACGACGGTTTTTGCTTCGACGGCGTGACGCGGCTCTACAACCCCTTCTCGATCCTCAACTTCCTGGCCGACAGGGAGTTCAAAAACTACTGGTATCACTCGGGCTCCCCTACGTTCATCCTCTCCTATCTGCGCAGCCACGGGATCGACGACCCGGAGGTCTACCGGCACAAAAGCGTCCCCGCCGACTTCGCGGACAGCCAGGAGATCGAGCGGGCCAAGCCGGAGAGTTTTCTTTTCCAGAGCGGCTACCTGACCATCGAATCCGCGGAGGAGCAGGAGCTGACGCTGGACTACCCCAACCGCGAGGTGCTGAACGCCATCTCGCGCCTGTACCTGGACAACGTCTATCGTGTGGAGGGCTTCACGGCCCTGGGTTCGAATCTCTGGCGCGCGCTCAGGGACGGGGATATCGAGGGGGCGGTCAAGCTGTACAACACCGCGCTGGCCGGCATCCCCTACCAGGATTTCACCCGGCAGAACGAGTCCCTGTACCGTTCCCTGTTTTTGATGCTCCTGCGTGGGGCGGGAGTTACCGCTCAGGGGGAGGTTCCGACGAACCGGGGACGGAGCGACGTCCTGGTCCTTTTCCCGAGCCGAGTGGTGGTTCTGGAGTTCAAGCTGGCGCAGGGTGCGGGCGAGGTCGCGCGGCTTCGGGACGAGGGGCGAAAGCAGATCGAGGAGAAGGGTTATGCAAAACCCTACGACGGAAAGGGCCACGCCGTGACATCCGCGGTCGTCGTTATCGAGGCAAAAAAGCGCACGGCGCTCGTCTGCTCGTAGGAGGGGCAGACGAAAGGGAGAAAATATCCCGAGAGGTCGGCTCATTCCGTATCCGAAGGCTCAAACACCTGCTGCTGCTTCTGCACGAGTGGGAGAGCGGGGTTTGGAGACCGACACTATCCTAAACTGCCGCGAGCATACGAGCCGCCGGCTGTTGCCTTTGGATTGCAAATTCAGAGACGAAAAACAACGATTCTACGATGACGTCCTCTCCGGGAAAAAAGAGTACGTCAGCAACCTGCGCCCGGCGGGAGAGCCGTAAGGCTTATTGAGTATAATAGTGTGGTGATACACACCGCAACTCCTATAATAGCGTGATGGAGCGTATCTATGGATCGGCTGATTCTAAATAAACTATTGAAATGGAAAAATTCTCCCTACCGCAAGCCGCTGATTTTGAAAGGCGTGCGTCAGGTGGGCAAAACGTGGATTCTCAAGGAATTTGGCAGACGCTATTACGAGAATACCGCTTATTTTAACTTCGAGGAGAACGAAGAATATAAACAATTCTTTGAGACGACCAAGGATGCTGATCGTATCCTGCAAAACTTGATGTTGGCCAGCGGCCAGAAGATCGAGCCGGAAAAGACGCTGATTATCTTTGACGAGGTTCAGGACTGTCCGAAGGTCATTAGCTCCATGAAATATTTTTGCGAGAATGCCCCCCAATATCGCATTGCCTGCGCGGGATCTCTGCTGGGGATTGCACTTGCAAAACCGTCCTCTTTCCCGGTAGGAAAGGTTAACTTTATGCAGATCGACCCCATGACCTTTACGGAGTTTTTGCTTGCCAACGGCGACGAGAAATTGGCAAAGTATCTGGAGCAGGTAGATACGATTGAACCGATCCCGGATGCGTTTTTTAATCCGCTCTATGAGAAATTGAAAATGTACTATGTCACTGGTGGTATGCCGGAATCGGTTTTGATGTGGACAGAGGCACGGGATGTTTCTGCCATGCAGGAAGCGCTGTCCGGAATCATCGGCGCTTATGAACGAGATTTTGCCAAACATCCCAATATCAGTGAGTTTCCGAAAATCTCAATGATATGGAAATCTGTCCCGTCTCAACTGGCGCGGGAGAACAAAAAATTCATTTATAAGGTTGTCAGGGAGGGCGCACGCGCCCGGGAATACGAAGATGCGCTGCAATGGCTGGTAGATGCTCGTCTGGTGCATAAAATCTATCGCAGCACCGCACCGAAATTGCCGATAGCGGCTTATGATGATCTGTCCGCCTTTAAAATTTATCTGGTGGATGTGGGCTTGCTCCGCAGACTTGCCCAGCTTGCCCCCACGGCCTTCGGAGAAGGCAACCGCCTGTTCACTGAGTTTAAAGGCGCCCTAACGGAAAACTATCTGCTGCAGACACTGATGACGCAGTTTGAAGTCGTCCCCAGATACTGGTCGCAGACGAACCCTCCCTATGAGGTGGATTTCCTGATTCAGAGAGAAAACGACATCTTCCCGGTGGAGGTCAAGTCTGAGACGAATACCACAAGCAAGAGCTTGAAAAAGTTCAAGGAATTATTCCCAGATCAAGTCAGGCTTCGAGTTCGGTTCTCGTTGGACAATCTAAAGCTGAATGACGATGTGCTGAATATACCGCTGTTCATGGCTGATCAGACAGATCGGTTGATTGGGGTAGCGCTGAAAAACAGGAAAATACTTTCTTGATATTAGACTTGTCCACTAACCATGTTGAAAATTATATATGCCGCAATTAAAGAGAAGTGTAAGGCAAATTTTTTACGTCTATCCTATAGCGGAAAGAGAAGATGCGAAACCTCTTGATATACCGATTAATATGTTCAATATAGATTCTGCACTTTGAAACAACAGAATTATAAATTCTCTCAAGGGCGGACAACTGTCCTCCTCTCTTCGCTTTTATCGGGATCACGCTGTTGGCATGGAGTTTCTTGATACC
>NZ_CAUUWA010000048.1 GCF_963548695.1 uncultured Fretibacterium sp. | reverse complement strand
CTCGTGAGGGAGCGCACGTCGTCAACCCTGTCGCGTTTATCAACGCAGTTGAGGGAGCACCGACAATGGAGACTCCTATCCCCCAATTCAGCGATGTGCGTGGGCGACCGGCAAAAGAAGGGAACACCTTAAAAAAGGGAACTTTCCGCCCTGAGGATATCCGTACCTTCTGGTTCAATGATCGCGTCACGTTCGAGGGGGCCGAGGCGATTGCCGCTGCCGTGATCGAGGCGGGTAAAAACCCCGGCCTTGGCGTCCGTTCGCTGCACGCTCGCGGCATAACCGGTAAAAATGTGCGCGTCGCTATTATCGACCAACCCAAACCTCAATTGCACAGCGAGTACAAAGAAAAGCTCGTCGATTATTACAACTCCGCCGGAGATGTTTACGAGATGCACGGCCCCGCTGTCGCAAGCCTGCTTGTGGGTGATCAGTGTGGAACGGCTCCAGGCGCTAAACTGTATTATGCCGCAGCGGCGTCCTGGAAAGGAGACAGCGCGCTTTATGCGGATGCATTGCGCTGGATCGTCGCCAAAAATAAAGACCTTCCTCAAGACGATAAAATCCGGGTGGTCTCTATTTCTGCGGCTCCCTCCGGGCAAGGCTCTCCTTTCTCCAAAAACCTGGAACAGTGGGATGCTGCTGTTGCAGAGGCGAAAGCTGCGGGGATACTTGTTCTTGATTGTCGCCAAAACAGTGAAACAGGCATTATCGCAGCCGGATATTACGATTTGGACTCCCCCGACGATATGTCACGTTTCACACCGGGATTTCCCAGTCAAAATAATTCATGGGTAGACCCCAACCAGATTTATGCCCCTTCCTCCTACAGGACACAGGCAGAGGAGTATGCCCCTGGAGAAAACCACTGGCAATATACGGGAGAGGGCGGACTTAGTTGGACTATTCCGTATGTATCAGGCGTTCTGGCCATGGGCTGGCAAGTCAATCCCAAACTGACCAATGATGAGATTCTTGCTCTTCTGCGAAGGACAGTTTATGTAACTCGTGAGGGAGCGCACGTCGTCAACCCTATTGCCTTTATTAAAGCCATCGAGGGTGCTTTGCCCGTGCCTTCTCCGGAGACGCCGGCACCTTCTCCTGAGACACCGGCGCCTTCTCCTGAGACGCCGGCGCCTTCTCCAGAGTCGCCGGTGCCTTCTCCAGAGTCGCCGGTGAGTGAGCTGCCTCTCCTCCCGATCGGAGCCCCATCCGACGTGGAGCCTGTGAAGCCTGACTTTACCCTCATATCTTCGGACGCATCGCCTGAGGACATAGAAAAGGCCAGGCTGGAAGCGGAAAAGAGTCTTTTGGCATCCGGACTGACATCGGGCGACCTTGCTGCCAATCTCAAGACAGGAACTGTAACCGCCTCAGAAAACACTGTCAAAAAAGCCGCGGAAGAGCTTCTTCCCAGGGACGAAACGCTCAACAAGATTCATCCCCTGCCGGTGCTGACCCTTACCTTGAAAGAAATAGGAGGGATTGCGGCTGCTGGATTTGGACTTAGCGGAATGGATTTGTTGCAGACGAAAGCTTCTGAGGTTCAGATTGTCAAGATCACCGCTCCCGGAAAAGGCAGGTTCCTGACGTATGCTTCCAGGCCAGCAGATTTCAAGGATGGCTGTTTCACGGTTCTGGATGCCAACGGAACTGTTGTTACGGACATCGAGCCCAATAAAAAATATGTTTTAACCTTATTTATCCGCGACGGAGGCTTGTTTGATCTGGACAAAAAAGAGGATGGCAAGCTGGCGGATCCTGCGGCAGTCCTATCGGTAAAAAAACAGGAGAATCCTATTGTGCCAGAACCCAAACCCGAATCTCCAGGGGCGGAGGAAAAACCAAAGGCAAAGTCGGGCGGCGGCGGGTGCGACATGGGCTGCGGCCTGTTCGGATTGGCGCTGGCCGTCCTGGCCCTGCGCAAGGGAGGTAGTGGAGCAAAGGGGAAAGTTTGAGCCCCGTGCTGTAATCGTTTCATTTTTCAGAGGAAAGCCGGGGGAGAGGACAGCGCTCCCCCGGCTTTCCTCGATTGTCAAGCCAAATGCAACAGGCAAATTGAAAAAAGGCCTCATTAGGGGTGCGAAAGCCAAGACGCTTTCTGGGACGGTTGTTCAGACGTTCCGCAATCCGCAGAACATCGTCGTTCCGAACCTCCCGGAAGTCGATCCACTTTTTCAAGCTTCGAGACCTTATTTCCTGGCCTTTTTTACTGCGAAAGTTGAATTTTGCCTTGGCTCCATGAAAGTCTACCCTGATAGGCTACAATCCAAGCATAAACGGCCCACAATTTGGGGCACAGGCCACAGAGGCCCCTTTTTTGTGGGCCACTTCATAAACCCTGGCGACATCCGGGCCTTTTGCCTTTCGGTATCTTGTTCGCTCACCTTGCCGGGGCAGATTGTGGGCCAAAGAGCAAAACTGTGGTCCATTTTTTGCATATTTCCCTTCGGGGAAATATGCATTTTTTGTCTAATCAGCGCTTCCTTAAGTCCGTATTTTTTCTCCTTGTGTCAAATCGGAATTTGATGTACTCTTTTAACGAGGGCAACAAGGTTCCAGATGATACACGGGTCTACTTGCGAATCTATTTGAGAGGGGAGTTTCGTTATTCATGGAAAAACTGAGCATCTTCAAATGCGCCAAGTGCGGCAACATGGTTGAGGTCCTGCACGCTGGGGGCGGCGCGCTGTCCTGCTGCGGGGAATCCATGAGGCAGATGAAGGAGAACACCACCGACGCCGCGCAGGAAAAGCACGTGCCGGTGTTCGATGGCAGTGCGGTGAAGGTGGGAAGCGTTGCGCATCCTATGGCCGAGGAGCACTATATCGAGTGGATCGAGCTCATCGACGGCGACAAGGTCTGCCGTCAATTCCTCAAGCCGGGCGAGGAGCCCAGGGCCGACTTCGCCGGCGCCAGACACCCCAAGGTCGCCGCACGCGAATACTGCAATCTGCACGGACTCTGGAAAGGAGAAAGATAACGCGATGATTTCCGAGAAGATGGCGGCCGCGATCAACGACCAGATCAAGGCTGAATTCGATTCCGCCTACATCTATCTGGGCATGGCCGCGTACCTCCAGGACTGCAACCTGCCGGGGATGGCCCACTGGATGAAGAAGCAATACCATGAGGAGCTCGAGCACGCGGAGCGGTACATCGAACATCTCTACGAGCGCGGCGCCCGCGTGAAGATCGAGGAGATCGCCAAGCCCAGGGATAGCTACGACGGTCCCCTGAGCGTCTTCAAGGAGTCCCTCGAGCACGAACGGCGCGTGACGGAGCGCATTAACAAGCTGATGAATCAGGCGCTCGAGGAGAAGGACCACGCCACCTGCTCCATGCTCAAGTGGTTCGTCGACGAGCAGGTGGAGGAGGAGGCGAACGTCGAGGCCATCGTCCGCAAGCTGGAGTTCGTGGGCGACTCCCACGCCAGCATCTACCTGCTGGACAAGGAGCTGGGCGGACGCTAGCGTCCGCAACGCGACGGCTGAGAGGGAACGGCAAGTACGCCGTTCCCTCGTTTTGTACGTCCCGCCATGTACGATAATCCGTCCTTCTCCGGCAATGCCGCCCATCCCCAAAATACCGCTCATCCAAGAGACGCCGCCCATCCGGGGCTCGTCCGCCTGAAGCCGTTTCTGGATGGGCTTTACTTCGTCTATAACCGCAGGGAGCTGATCCATCCCGATCCGCTCCTGTTTCTCTACCGTTACGACGACCCGCTCGACCGCGAAATAGCGGGGCTCGTCGCCTCATCGCTGGCCTATGGCCGCGTCGCCCAAATTCTGGGGAGCGTCTCACGGGTCCTGGAACCCATGGGCCCGAGACCATACCATTTTCTGTCCGCCCATCCGGGGGCACTATCCCGAATCCTCAAGGGCTTCAAACACCGTTTCACCACGGCCGGGGAGATGGAGGAACTCCTGGTCAACGCCGCGCGGGCCCAGAGGGAACACGGGAGCCTGGAGGGACTTCTGCGCCATTGTCTTGAGAAAAGCCACGATCTGCTGAGTGCCCTGGACGGATTCTCCGACGCGCTCTCGCCGGAGCGGCGGGGGTTTCCGCTCCTGGCGGCGCCGCGGGACGGCAGCGCCTGCAAACGACTCTTCCTCCTCCTGAAGTGGATGGTGCGGAGGGACGACGTCGACCCCGGAGGGTGGAGGGTCGTCGCCCCGCGCAACCTCATCATGCCGACGGACACGCACATCCACGCCATCGCGCTGAGGCTGGGGCTGACGAAGAGAAAACAGGCGGACCTCGTTACGGCGCTCGAGATCACGGAGAGGTTCCGTGAGGTTGCGCCGGACGACCCCACGCGGTACGACTTCGTCCTGAGCCGTTTCGGGATCCGAAGCGGCCTGCACGCCGACGCCCTTTCGGACCTCCTTGGCCCATGAAATCCCGGTCTCGTCCCGCTCCAGAATCCGCATAATCCATTATAATGAAGACGTGTTTTAAGCTTCCCTATCTGTCGAACGACTTTTTCCTTGACGGATTGGCACCCTCGGCATCCGTGGAGTTTTCGTTCTCGACCGCCGCACTTCGGTTGGGTTGGGTTTGATTCGTTTTGATTCGTTTTAGTCCGAAAGGAGGCTTTTTGCATGTCAGACAAGCAACTTCCGCTCATCTCGGACACCCTCGTCAGGACCGGCGGAACGCCCAGGGACAAGGCATCCGCCATTCGTGAGGTCGGGGAACTGCTGCTCAACGCCGGGTACGTCGATCCTCCCTACGTGGCGAGCATGGCGGAGCGGGAAAAGGCCGCGGACACATTTTTGGGGGCGGGCGTCGCCATCCCCCACGGCAAGGTCGAGGACAAGAACTGCGTCCGGCACGACGGCATCGCGGTTCTGCAGGTCCCTGACGGCGTCGAGTGGAACGCCGGCCAGACCGCGAAGCTGGTCGTGGGGATAGCCGCGAGGTCCGACGGCCACCTGGCCATCCTGAAACGGCTGACGCGGCTGATCCAGGACGAGGAGCGGATCGCGCGCCTGTCCGTCACGAAATCCGCCGCCGAGATCGTCTCGGCCCTCTCCGAGGAGCGCGGCGCCGAGGACGCGAAACCCGCCGGGGTCGAGGACCTGGAGGTCCGGGACGAATGGGTGCTCGACTACCCCTCCGGCCTGCACGCGCGTCCCGCCTCGCTCTGGGTGAACGCCGCGAAGGCCCTGGACGGGCCCCTGCGCCTGCGCCGGGGCTCCGACGCCGCGGACCCGAGAAACCTCCTGTCCCTGCTCCAGCTCGGCATCAAGTCCGGGGAGACGATCGTCATCTCGGCCTCGGGCGAGAAGGCCAAAGCCGCGGTCCGAAGGATGAAGGAGGTCATGGCCGGCCTCTCCGCGCAGGAGAAGGAGGATTTCGAGCGCGCCGCGCGCAGGGCGGCCGAGGCCGTGCCCCCGAGGAACGCCTGGGTTCCCCCCAGCGGCAAACCCGCTTTGAAGGGGGTCTCCGCGAGTCCGGGCATGGCGACGGGCACGATCGTCAGAATAGGCGCCCGTACGACGGAGGTGGAGGATGAACCCGCATCGCTGGAGGAGTCCGCCCGTCTGCTGGAGTCCGCCATCGACAGGGCCAGACGGCAGCTCGAGGAGGTCATCGAGGAGACCGTCCGACGTCTGGGTCAGAACGAGGCGGCCATCTTCAGGGCCCATCTCGGCATCCTGGAGGACACCAGGCTCCTGACCCTGGCCTCCCGGACGATCGTCGCCGGGCACGGCGCGGCATGGGCGTGGAACCACGCGGTCGAGACGCTGGCCGACGAGCTCGCGTCGATCGACAACCAGCTTCTGGCGGCACGGGCCGCGGACATGAGGGACGTGGGACGCCGGGTCCTCTCGGCCCTGCGGGAGGAGGAGGGAGAGGAAGCCCCATCCCTCGCCGGGACCTCCAGCTCGCCGGCCGTCATCGTGGCCGAGGACCTCTCACCGTCGGACACCGCCGGGCTGGACCGGGAGCGGGTCGCAGGGCTCGTCACGGCCCTGGGCGGGCCGACGTCGCACACCGCGATCATCGCGCGTACCCTCGGGCTCCCCGCTGTCGTCGCCCTGGGACGCGATCTCCTGGAAAAAACCGCCTCGACGGCCATCGTCGACGGGGACACCGGCAGGGTCTGGCTGGACCCCACCGAGGAGGACCTGTCGGCCGCCAAGAAGAGAATGCGCGCCCTCAAGGAGAGGGAGGAGGCGGAACGGGCCGCCCGCATGGAGCCGGGAAGGACCGCCGACGGCCGCATCATCGCGGTCGCCGCAAACGTCAACCGGCCGTCCCAGGTCGCGGAGGCCATCGACATGGGCTGCGAGGGCGTCGGACTGATGCGCACGGAGTTCCTCTTCCTGGAGCGGGACACGACCCCGACCGAGGACGAGCAGTACGAGATTTACCGCGCCATGCTGAGTGCCCTCGGCGGCAGACCCCTCATCGTCCGGGCCCTCGACATCGGCGGGGACAAGCGCGTCCCGCACCTGAACCTTCCCCACGAGGAGAACCCGTTCCTCGGCGTGCGCGGCGTGCGCCTGCTGCTCCGCCGACCGGAGCTCCTCTACCCGCAGGTTCGCGCCCTCTACCGCGCCGCCGGGGAGGGGGACGGACTGTCCGTGATGTTCCCCATGGTCGGAACCCTGGAGGAGATACGCCGTTTCCGCGCCGTCTGCGAGGAGGTTCGCGCCTCGCTCGATGCGCCCCGCATCCCGCTGGGCATCATGGTCGAGGTTCCGGCCGCCGCCCTCCTCGCCGAGGAGTACGCGCCCGAGGTGGACTTCTTCTCCATCGGGACCAACGACCTGACCCAATACACCCTGGCCATAGACCGCCAGAACCCGGAGCTGGCCGCCTCGGCCGACTCCCTTCACCCCGCCGTCCTGCGCCTCGTCCGAAGGACGGTCGAGGGGGCCGAAAAGCACGGCAAGTGGGTGGGCATCTGCGGCGGCATCGCCGGAGATCCGTTCGGGGCCTCGCTGCTGGTCGGGCTCGGGGTGACGGAGCTGTCGATGACCCCCCGCGACATTCCCGCGGTCAAGGCCCGGCTCCGTGCGCACGACTACGCGAAGCTCAGGGCCTTGGCGGAGAGGGCCCTGGAGCAGGACAGCGCGGAGGCCGTCCGGGCTCTGGAACAGGAGGCCCCATGATGAGGATCGTGACCGTCACCCTGAACCCCGCGATCGACATGACGGTAAGGCTGGCGGAACCGCTCGCGCGGGGGGCCGTCAACCTGGCCGAGTCCGTGACCGAGACGCCGGGCGGCAAGGGGATCAATGTCGCCTCGTTTCTGGCCGACTGGGGGCTGGGCTCATCCGTCACCGGCCTGATCGGCGCGGACAACGTCGGGATATTCGAGGGGATGTTCCGTGAGAAGGGGCTGGACGACCGCTTCGTCCGGGTCCCGGGCAAGACGCGCACAAACGTGAAGATCGTGGACGGCGACGAGACGACCGACGTCAACCTCCCCGGGCTTCGCGCGGATGCCCCTGCGCTCCGCAGCCTGGAGACGGCCCTTCTGGACCTGGCGAAGGAGGGGCCCTGCATCGTCTCCCTCTCGGGGAGCCTGCCCAAGGGGTGCGGGACGGATATCTACGCGAACCTGACTGAAAAGCTCCGGGGCATCGGCACTCAGGTGATGCTGGACACCAGCGGGGAGGCGCTGAAATCGGCCCTCGACGCTCCCGTCAAGCCGCTCTGTGCCAAGCCGAACAGGAGCGAGCTCGCGGCCTGGACCGGACGGACCATCAGGACAGAGGAGGATTTGATCTGCGCGGCCAAGTCCCTCCTGGCTGGAGGGATGGAACTGCTCGCGGTCTCGATGGGTGGGGACGGGGCGGCGTTCTTCTCCAAAGAGGGCGCCCTGCATGCAAGAAAGCGGCTGGACCGGCTTTCGAGCACCGTCGGGGCCGGCGACTCCATGGTCGCCGGCATCATCGCCGCTCTGAGCGAGGGCGGTGACCTCGAGCGCGTGGCGCGCCTCGGAACCGCCTTTGCGGCGGCTCGGGTCGACGCCGATTTCGAGGGCACCCTCCGGGACCGTGGGGCCATAGAGGCAATCGCCTCGTCCGTCGAGTTGAAGAGCATCGGACTGTAAGGGAGGGAAAAGCATCGTGGAAAAGAACACGCTGTTTCTTATCGTCAACGGAGGAACGTCCGCGCCCCGCGGAATCCTTGCCGCGGAGGCCCTGAGGGATGCGGCAAAACGCCTGGGCCGGAAGCTGGAGATCGAGGTTCGGGCGAACGGCTCAACGTTGGTCGCCTTCGACACGCCGCCCGGCCCCGACGACCGCATCCTTCTCCTCGGAGGAAAGGCAGGGGAAAAAGACCCGGCCGTCCCGGAACGCGCGGAGCCCATCCCCGTCGTCGATATCGGATCGATCCTGACCGACCCGACGGGGGCGCTGGAGCTGCTCTTCGGGGGAGCAGCATCACCCGGCGCACCGGCCGGGGGGACGAAGAAGGAGCTCATCGTGGCGATCACATCCTGCCCGACCGGCATCGCACACACCTTCATGGCCGCCGAGGGGCTGGAGCAGGCGGCCAAAGCTCTGGGCTACGATATCCGAGTGGAGACCCAGGGGTCCGTCGGCGCAGGAACGCCCCTGACACCCGAGGAGATATCCAGGGCGGCCCTCGTCCTCATCGCCGCGGACAAGGAGGTGGAACGCAGCCGCTTCGTCGGCAAGCGGGTCTTCGCCACGGCGACGAAGCCGGCGATCACGGCCGGCGAGGCCCTGATCCGTCAGGCGTTCTCGGAGGCGACGGTCCAAGCGGGAGACACGGAAAAGGCGTCTTCCGAGGCGGCGGCATCCCAGACAGCCCAAAAGAGGGCCGGGCCGTACAAGCACCTGATGACGGGCGTCTCGTTCATGCTCCCCTTCGTCGTCGCGGGCGGCCTCCTGATCGCCCTCGGGTTCGCCTTCGGCGGCATCTACGCGGGGGACAAGTCCAACGCCGGAACCCTCGCCCACGCGCTCTTCACGATCGGCGCCACGGGCGCCTTCACGCTGATCGTACCGGTGCTGGCCGGCTACATCGCCTACTCGATCGCGGACCGGCCCGGCATCGCCCCCGGCATGGTCGGCGGGGTCCTGGCGGCCAACCTGGGCGCGGGGTTCCTCGGCGGCATCGTGGCCGGCTTCATTGCCGGATACGCGACGGACCTCCTGAACCGGGCGATCCGGCTTCCCAAGAACCTTGCCGGGCTCAAACCGGTTCTGATCCTCCCGCTTCTGGGCACGCTGATAACCGGACTCCTGATGCTGTACGCGGTCGGGACCCCCGTGGCCCGGGCGCTCCAGGCCCTTACCGATTGGCTCCAGGGGATGCGCGGGGCGAGCTCGGTCCTCCTGGGGCTGCTCCTGGGCGGGATGATGGCCATCGATATGGGAGGGCCTATCAACAAGGCGTCCTATGCCTTTGCCACGGGGCTCATCACCACCCAGATCTACAGCCCGATGGCTGCGGCCATGGCGGGCGGGATGACGCCCCCCCTGGCCCTGGCGCTCGCGTGCCGCCTGTTCCGGAACCGATTCACGCGCGAGGAGCTGGAGGCCGGAAACGCCGCGGCCGTCCTTGGGCTCGCCTTCGTGACGGAGGGGGCCATCCCCTTCGCGGCACGGGACCCGCTGCGGGTCATCCCGGCGCTCGCCGTGGGGTCCGCCCTGGCCGGGGCCATCTCCATGCTCGTCGGTGCGGAGCTCAAGGTTCCGCACGGGGGAGTCTTCGTCCTGACGATCCCGGAGGCAGCCACACACGTCGGGGGCTATCTCGCCGCCATCGCGGCGGGAACGGTCGTCAGCACCCTGCTGTTGGGGCTGCTCAAAAGGCCCTTGAAAGAAGTTTAAAAAAACTGAAGGAAGTTTGACAAAATTTAAGAGGGAGGACGGCGAGCGTCCTCCCTCTTTTACGGATCAACTCTCCGAACCCGGATCCTCAGCGACTCACTGGGAGATCGCGCTGACCGGGCAGGCCGAAACACAACTCCCGCACTCGATGCAGGTATCGGGGTTGACCTTTGCCTTACCGTCCGTTATCGAGATAGCCTCAACAGGACATGTCCCCACACACGCCTCGCACGCCACACAAGTACTGGCGTCAACGACCGCTTTAGCCATTTGACACTCCTCCTCGTTCTCAAAAAACTCGTTCTCAAAAAACAAAAGCCGTTCAAAACCCCCACAGTTTTGATATTTTCATTATAGCACAGGGCTATAACCCAACGCTTCGCGGAAAAAGAGCACTCTGCGACTCCGGGGCGCATATCGTCCCCTGCCGAAGCGCTACCCCTCCCCGCCTTTGCGGCGCTCCTCGAAGAACTCCCGCAGCCCCGCCTTGACGGCCTCGGGCAGGTCCTTTTTCCCGACGCCGCGGACCGCACCCTCGAGGGCCTGGAGCATGTGCAGACAGGCTGAGGGGTCGATGCCGCGTATCCTGAGCCAGGCCTCGCGGCTCCCGATCGCCCTCAGAGCCTCGGGACTCCCCACCTCCGCGCGTTTCAACAGGTCCTCCAGCATCGGCCCGATGTTGGGCATGGAGGAAAGGGAACCGTTCACTTTCTGCACCTCCTCATCCTGGGAGCAGCGCCATCGGAAGAGCAGCGCTCCAAAGCGACGCTCCGCTACTCCGTAAACCCATTACGCCATCGCCGAACCTCATGGCCCTGCACGTCGGGGCATACGCCCCACGAGAACGCACGGAGCCGGTTGGACGGCATTGAGGGCAAGGGGTGGATTTGGGATTCGGCCCCCAAGCTCCCCGTGGCGGACATCGAATGCGCCCGCAACGAGGCCCGGAAGATGTACGAGGAGCATTAAGAAACACAATCCCACCCCATAGTACAAGACAGCCGCGGGTTCCGCGACAACAATAAGCGCCCTCTCCATAGTGGGAGGCCACCTTTTAATCAAATTTTAGACGGGCGGATGGGCGGAAACGCAGGGACCTTTTGAGCTTCACGTCCCAAGTCCATCATTGTTTTGAAAAAATTTGACAAACAACCTCCGCAGGGCAGTTTTGCTCAGACCGTGCGGCTTCCGGGCTTGTCTATGGGAACCCCCTCCCGGCAAAGGGGACACTCGGACACCTCCCACGTCCGGTGCTCCATAAGCATCATGGAGCGGAAGGGCACGCCGAAGTCCACGTTGCCTTCCGTTCGGTCGACCACCGCCCCCACGCCAGCGATCTCGGCGCCTTTTTCCTCCAGCAGCTCGATGAGCTCCTTCACCGACTCCCCGGTAGTCACCACATCCTCGACTACCAGCGCGCGCGACCCCGGAATCACATGGAAGCCGCGCCGAAGCGTCAGCTTTCCGTTCTCCCGCTCGGCGAAGATGTTGCGGACACCCAGGCCACGCGCCACCTCGTAAGCCATGATGATGCCGCCCAACGCCGGCCCCGCCACCACATCGACTCGTCCTCCCTGATACAAACCTGCCATCTCCTGGCATATCTCCTTACTTGCCACAGGAAATTCGAACAGTCTGGCACACTGCACGTAGCGATCACTGTGCAGACCCGACGAAAGCTGGAAATGTCCGGTCTGGATCGCCCCCACCAAGTCCAGGAGCTCCCTGGTTCTCCTGTATCGATCCTGCCTCCACATGGCAACAATGGGATTGACCATCTCGTTGGGGTTGGTCATGTTCTTTTCTCCTCCTTACTTTTCCCGCCGCAGCAGGATGATTTTTCCGGCCCAGCTTGTCCTCGGCCTATCATCCGAGGGCAGCTTTGAGCTCCGCCCTCATCCGCAGTGCCTCGTTCCGGGCGGCCGCGACGAAGTCGTCGGTCCCGGCCTTCCTGTGGGCGCAGATGAGGCTCCGCGACGCCGCGACGAGCGCCCCCCCTCCGGACGCGTCGAAGCAGCCGGCCAGGGCCTCGGCGGACGCCCCCTGGGCCCCGTAGCCCGGAAGCAGGAAGAAAGTGTGCGGCATCCGCCGGCGCAGCCACGCACCCTGCTCGGGATACGTCGCCCCGACGACTGCGCCGACGGAGCTGTAGCCCTCCGCGCCGATGAGGCCGGCCCCCCACTCCCCGACCTTCGCCCCCACATGCTCGAAGAGCGCCCGGCCATCCCCGACAGTCAGGTCCTGGAACTCGCCGGAGGAGGGGTTCGAGGTCTTGACCAGGACGAAGATCCCCCGGCCCGACGTGCGGCAATCATCCACGAAGGGCGTCACGCCGTCACTGCCCAGGTAGGGATTCACCGTCAGGAAATCCACCGACAAAGGGGCATCCGAGGCGAGGTACGCCTCGGAGTAGGCCGCGGCGGTCGCGCCGATGTCCCCCCGCTTCGCATCGAGGATCACGACGTAACCCAGCCTCCGCGCCTCCGCTACGGTATCGTACATACAGGACAGCCCCGGGAGCCCCATCCGTTCGTAATAGGCCGCCTGGACCTTCACGCAGGGGATCAGATCCCTCAGGCCGTCGAGCAGAGCGAAGTTGAAGGCCCGCACCGCATCGGCAGGCCTCCCGGCCTCGATGTGGGGCCGGGCGAACGCCGCGGGAACATATTCGACCCGGGTATCGAGCCCGAGGGCCGAGGGGTTGCCGCGCTCACGAATCGCCCGGATCAGGCGGTCTATCTGCATTCCGGACCGTCCCCGTATACCGGACGTCCCTCGAGGAAGGTGCAGCGGATCGCCCCCGTCAGGGTACGCCCGGCGAAGGGCGTATTCTTCCCGCGGCTCCGAAACTTCCCGGGGTCCACCGTCCACTCGGCCCGGGGATCGATCAACGTCACGTCCGCGCGTTTTCCGACCTCGATCGTCCCCGCATCGAGCCCCAGAACCCTGGCCGGAGCGCGTGAGAGCTTGTCCAGCACCTGTTCGGGCGTCATATGGCCGGGCATGACCAGCGCCGTCCAGCAGACCGCGAGTGCCGTCTCGAACCCCGATATGCCGGAGGAGGCCAGGGCGAACTCCACGTTTTTGTCGTCGGCGTGGTGCGGCGCGTGGTCGGTGGCGATGCAGTCGATCGTCCCGTCCTTCAGGGCCTCAATCAGGGCCAGCCTATCTGCCTCCGTGCGCAGCGGTGGGTTCACCCGCGCATTCGTGTCGTAGTCCTGGAGCCACTCGTCGGTGGCATAGAGGTAATGGGGCGCCGTCTCGCAGGTCACGGGCCAGCCTCGCCGCTTGGCCTCCCTCACCAGCTCGGCCCCGCCCGCCGTGGAGACGTGTGCCACGTGCAGCCGCGCGTTCTCCAGCCCCGCGAGCCTGCAGTCCCGCGCGATGATCGTCTCCTCCGCAGCCCGGGTGACCCCCGGCAGGCCCAAGGCTGTCGACCAGTACCCCTCGTTCATGACGCCGCCGTTCGTCAGCTCGTCGTCCTCCGGGTGGGAGACGATCGTCATGCCAAAGCGCCCAGCATAGCGGAGCGCCAGCCTCATCCGCTGCGCGCTGCGGATGGACTGCCCGTCGTCGGAGAGGGCCACGGCCCCCGCCTCGGCCAGCTCGCCCATCTCGGTGAGCTCCTCCCCCTTCAGCCCCTTCGTCACGGCCGCTATGGGATACACATGCGCGCTTCCCCGCTCTGCCGCCCTGCTCTTGATGAATTCCGTCACGGCCGCGTTGTCGTTGACGGGGTCGGTGTTGGCCATGCAGCAGATGGAGGTGAACCCTCCGGCGGCCGCCGCCGCGGTCCCGGAGGCGATGTCCTCCTTGTGTTCGTAGCCCGGCTCGCGCAGATGGCAGTGGATATCGACCAGCCCCGGCACAACCAAGAGCCCCGAGGCATCGACCACCCTGGCGCTCCCAGCCTCCAGGTTCGTCCCCAGCGCGGCGACGACGGCGCCGCGCATCAGCAAGTCGCCCCTCTCAAAACCCGAGGCCGTCAGGACGTCGCCGCCCCGAATCAAAATGTCCTCCGCGCCTCCCCTATTATTATCCATCGAGCTCCTATCCGTCAAATTCTTATCCATCAGGCTGTTCGTCATGTTCGACCCCCTCCTTACGCTCCGGCCTCGGCGCGGGTGCGCGTCAGCAGATAAAGCAGCGCCATCCGCACCGCCACCCCGTTGGTAACCTGCCCGTCGATGACCGACTGCGGCCCGTCCGCGACGTCCGACGCGATCTCCACGCCCCGGTTGATGGGGCCGGGGTGCATGACCAGCGCATCCTTGCGGGCCAGGGCTATCCGCTCCTCCGTAAGGCCGAAGAATTTATGATACTCGCGGACCGAGGGGAAGAGTCCCTTCTTCTGCCGTTCGAGCTGGATGCGCAGCCCCATCACCACGTCCGCGCCCCGGATGGCGTCGTCCACGCGGCAGGTGGCCTCACAGCCCAGGGACTCGATCTCCACCGGCATCAGGGTTGCCGGCCCCGCGACGACGACTTTGGCCCCCATCTTGCCGAGCCCGTAGATGTTGGAGCGCGCCACGCGGCTGTGGGTCACGTCCCCCACAATGGCGACCCTCAGCCCCTCGAGCGCCCCGAACCGCTCCTCCATTGAGAACATATCCAGCAGCGCCTGGGTGGGGTGCTCGTTTGTTCCGTCCCCGGCGTTGATGACGGAGGCCCTCACGTGTCTGGCCATCAGGTGCGGCGCACCCGTCATCGGGTGCCGCAAAATCATCACGTCGGTACCCATGACGTCAAGCGTCCGGGCCGTGTCGATCAGGGTCTCCCCCTTGGCCACGCTCGACGCTGCGGCGGTCATCCCCGAGGCGGTGCCCGACAGGTACTTGCAGGCCAGTTCGAAGGACAGGCGCGTGCGCGTGCTGTTCTCGTAGAACACGGTAATAACGGACTTCCCCTGGAGGTGCGGGGTCTTCTTGTTGTTGGACACGATCACCTGTTTCATGATCTTCGCTGTGTCCAGGATCTCGCGAATCTCATCAGCGCCGGTATTGCGCAGTCCCAGCAGGTCTTTGGAACGCAGCATGTCAGTTCTCCCCCTCGTTCATATCCAACAGGACGACGGCCTCCTCGTCGTCGAACGGCGCCACGCGCACGGAGACAAGCTCGTTCCGGGACGTGGGGACGTTCTTGCCCACGTAGTCGGCCCGGATGGGCAGCTCGCGGTGCCCGCGGTCGATCAGGACAGCCAGCTGGATCGTGCGGGCGCGGCCGACCTCCATGACCGCGTCCATCGCGGCACGCGCGGTGCGGCCGGTGAACAGTACGTCGTCCACAAGCACCACGTCCCTGTCCGTGACGACGAACGGGATGTCCGTCCCGTTGAGGACCGGGTGCTCCGAGAGCAGCGACAGGTCGTCGCGATAAAAGGTGATGTCCAGACAGCCCACGGGGACCCTCGTCCCCTCCACTCGCTCGATGTGGCCGGCAACCCGCTGCGACAGCGGCACGCCCCGGCGCTGGATTCCAATCAAGACGACGTTCTCCGTCCCCTTGTTTCGCTCGACGATCTCGTACCCAATGCGCTGGACCGCACGGCCCATGGCCTGGGCGTCCATGATGCGCGCCTTCTCCTTCATTAAGTGCCTCCTTCGTATCTGATTCTTCCGATGTTTCACGGAGAACGGCAGAGATTCCCGACCAAAAGATCGACGCGGAACGCGGCAGAAAACAAACAACAAAAATGCCCTGCCGTCCTTACGAAAAGACGACAGGGCACGATTATCCTTGCAATATTTTTATCCTTGCAATATTTATGGATAGTCTCCCACACGCCGCCTTCTCGGCCTCTCTGGACCGAACTTAAAGGACGCTTGTGCGCTGCTCTCCAAAACCGGGGGGAACTTTACCACAAAAATTGAATTTTGTCCAAGTGTGATGTCACCCTAAACCACAGGCAAGGTTTCTAACATGTGATAAAGACAGGTTTTGCACGCTTTCCGCTGCACCTGACGGGTGCAAAATGAGAGTTGGCTCAATCTATGCAATATAGTGGTCCCCAACTAGAGGACCGCTATAGGGTGTGGAGTCTGGAGCTCAGTGACGACCGAGGAATCCACCCTTTTGACGCTCTTCAGAGCATCGGCGGGGGCCTTGATCTCAAGGTCCGCCTCGTCGGCCTGAATCAGAAGGTAATCGCCGTCCTGAAGGCTCCCAAAGGCGGGCAGGATAAACAGGGCGTGCCGCCGTTCGTCCGCCGGACCATGCTTTTTGACGAACCACGGGGCCTTCCTCAACGCGGGGATATCCGCAAAAAACAGGATGTTGTGCAGCTGCAGCGGCTCCGTGTGGGAGAAGAGGGCCACGTTCGAGAGGTTTAGAGGGACGGGCAGGCGTTCCAGCTCTGCGCCGGAAGCGTCGCGCAGGGAGAAGTGCAGCCGCGCGCGGCGGTGCGTGCGCAGCGGGACCTTGCCGAGGTCGCCCAGCCGCGCCCCCCGCCTCACCGCGTCCAGAAAGGCCGCGGGTAGAGTCCACGCACGAAACGAGGCGTTGTCCCCCAGCAGGTAGAACACCGCGGCGTTCCGTTCCTCCGATGTTTTGTACTCCTCCATCAGCTCCGCCTCCAGCCCGCGTTGCTGTCGGGTCCAAGTTACCCCGTTTTATCGGCATTCTAATCTTACGGCAGGAATGCCGGCAAATGCCTCTGATCCATATCCCCATCAAACGCATTTGTGCTGAAGAAGCTTTCGGGGTAAAGTATTCGCGTGGATGGCAGAGGCCGTCCAGCACCGTTTATTGTGAGCCTCAGAACAAAGGAGTGGTTGATGATGAAGGGAAGGAGGTGGATTTTGTTCGTGGGGTTGTTTTGCGTGGGGCTGGCAGGGCTGCCGTCGCTGGGGTACGCCGCAACGACTCTGACCGCCGACGATTTTCTGCCGATCGTACAGGCACCGGAGGAACAGCGTGCCGAGCTGGGCGCCGTTCGGCAGCCGGAGTCCGTCAAGGTCGAGGCCGACACCGTTTTGGAGCAGCCCGTCACCTCCGCGGCGATGGTGCAGGACGCCATCAACGCCGTCGTCGCCAAGCGCAAGCAGGGGTGTATCATGATTGCCGTTCCCTCCGGCGGCTATGGATTCGTCGCCACGGGCATCGGCACCTACAGAAAGAATATGGACAACGTCACGGCGGAACGCATCGCTCAGCGCAACGCCTATGTCGAAGCATACATGCAGGCCAAGAGCCAGATGGCCTCGCTGCTTGGGGAGATGGCGGTCCGGGGGGCCTGCGTCATGGCGGGCATCCTGCTCCCCTGACCTTGCCGGCGTCGTGAAACGGCGGCGGCGACGGCCCGGCCCGACGCCATGGAGAAGCGGGAGACGGGGCGACGTCTCCCACTTTCTCATTCCCTCGAGACCTGTTGCAGCTGCTGGGAATGGTACGGGGCGAACACACTCGCCTGTATCGTCATCGGACGCAAGAGGAACGCGAACCTGTTCATGCTGTTCATCGCCGTATCGTTTACCTCGATCTTTGTCGTCCTCAGTCTGTTCGACACGGTGTTCTCGTTCTTCGCGGGGCAGGCGACGACGCCGTATAGCAGAAAAGATAACGACTGGTGAACACAGGCGGCAACACGGTGCAACAAAACTGGAAGGGAGAGGAGCACGTTGGTGAAGAAGTCTACTTTACACACTCGCAGCGTTTCGGGGGTTGGCTTGTTATTCCTGTTGCTGCTGACGCTTTTTGCAGGACAGGCAAGCGCCGCAAAAACGGAAGAACTGCTGGCGATAGTCAACAACACGAGGCCCGATGAGGTGCGGCAGCTGATTCAAGACGGCGCGGACGTCAACACGCGACAGAACGATGGGTAGACGCCGTTGATGGTTGCAGCCGAAAAGAACTCAAACCTGGAAGTCCTGACTGTGCTGCTATAGGAGGGAGCGGACATGAAGGCAAAGGATGACGAGGGAACAGCCCTCGACTACGCGAGCATGAATATAAAACGCATGGGCGCACAGGCGTTGAAGCTGCTGGAGGAAAAGACGGGTCTATCTCCGACGGAAGAGTTGCTGGTGATAGTCGGCAAAGCGAAGCCCGATAGGGTACGGCAGCTGATTCAAGACGGCGCGGACGTCAACGCCAAAAACAAAGATGGGTGGACGCCGTTGATGGCTGTTGCCCAACATAGCTCAAACCCGGAAGTCCTGACGGCCTTGATAAAGGCTGGTGCGGACGTCAACGCCAAAGACACACTGGGGGCGACGCCATTGATGTTTGCGGCCATACATAAGGAAGCGCTGATTAAATCATAGTTTATTTTATTTAAAAGAACGATCCATGGGGCCATATGAGAGAATAGAGAAAACTCTCTGGAGGTCAACCATGTCTGGACAG
>NZ_CAUUWA010000047.1 GCF_963548695.1 uncultured Fretibacterium sp. | reverse complement strand
GCCCCTCCGGTGTTGTCTGTCAAGCCCTCTGCGAATATAATGTTTTCGAGCGTCCTGGACGAGTTCGGGGGAAACGTCCTGGGCGTCGTCCTGACGGGTATGGGACGGGACGGCGCGGACGGGGCCCTGGCCCTGCATGAGAGGGGAGCCCGTATCATTGCGGAGTCCCAGGAGACCTGCGTGGTCTACGGCATGCCGAGGGCCGCGGTGGAGCTGGGGGCGGTGGACGAGCTGCTGCCCCTGCCGGAGATCCCCGGCGCTTTGGTCAGAAATGTCGGCGGGTAAGTTTTTTGGGGCGCCGGCTGAGGATTTTGAAAAAAATACATTATCCGGGATCGGAAATCACGAGTTTGGGGATGGTAAGTCATGACTGATATGGACATGAGCCAATACCTGGGGGCGTTTCTCGACGAGGCGGACGACAATCTTCAGAGGCTGGACGACCTGCTTCTGGCGCTGGAGAAGGACACGGTAAACATGGACGTGATCAACGAGATCTTCAGGGCCGCCCACACGCTGAAGGGTATGTCGGCGACAATGGGGTTCGAGAAGATGGCGGGGCTGACCCATGCGATGGAGGATCGCCTGGACGAGGCGCGCAAGGGGGTCCGCCATCTGGGTGATTCGGATATGAACCTGTTGTTTACCGCCCTAGACTCGATACAGGGCATGGTGGACTCTATTCGCGGCGGTGGGAGCGACGCGCACCTCGACGTGTCCGCCCTGGTCGCGGCCCTGCGCAACCAGGACCCCGCGCCGGAGGCTCCGGCCCCCGAGGCTCCGACGGCCGAGGCTTCCGCGCCGGAGGCGAGGCAGGTCGACGGGCTGTCTCAGCAGGAATCGGAGTGGGTGGCCGAGGCGGAGGGCCTGGGGATGAGCGTGTACAAGCTCCGCGTCACCCTGAGTGAGACCTGCCTGCTCAAGGCGGCGCGCTCCTATATGGTGGTCAACCGCCTCGAGGAGATGGGGGACATCATCAAGACCGATCCCCCGGTCGAGGCCCTGGAGAACGAGGAGTTCGACATGGAGTTCTCGGTCTACATCGGCTCCTCCCTGCCCGCGGAGGATATCCGCCAGGCGGCGCTCAAGATCAGCGACGTGGCCTCCGTGGAGCTGAGCGAAATGAAGGCTGCCGCTCAGCCTGCGGCGCCTGCCGCCCCGGCTCCGGCCGCTGCGGCCCCCGCCGCTCCGGCCGAGGGAGCAGCCCCCGCGAAGGCGGAGTCCGAGAAGCCCACGGCGCCTGCCGCCGCCGCGCCGGCGAAACCTGTCGCTCCGGCCGCCAAGGCGGACGGCGTCAAGAAGGCGAGTCAGACGGTGCGCGTGGATATCGGGCGCCTGGACAAGCTCATGAACCTGGTTGGCGAGTTGGTTATTGGGCGCGCACGAATCGAGCGCCTGGTCCAGGAGGCCCGTCTTCGGGAGTTCGACGAGCCCCTTTCCCAGCTGGGGCGCATCTCGGGCGACATTCAGGAGCTGGTGACCAAGCTGCGCATGGTCCCGGTCTCCTTCACCTTCGACCGCTTCCCGCGCCTGATCCGCGACCTGTCGAAGACGCTGGGCAAGGACGTTGAGCTGGTCCTGGAGGGGCAGGATACGGAGCTGGATCGCACCGTGATCGACGAGATCGGCGATCCCATGGTGCATCTGATCCGCAACTCCCTGGACCACGGCATCGAGCGGCGCGAGGACCGGCGTGCCGTTGGCAAGCCCGAGAAGGGGATCCTGAAGATCTCGGCCTATCAGGAGGGCAGCGGCGTCATCATCGAGGTATCCGACGACGGTGCGGGCATCGACCCCGAGAGGGTCAAACAGAAGGCGGTGGAGCGGGGGATCCTTACGGAGGAGGAGGCCTCGGTCATGACCGACGAGGAGGCCGTGCAGCTGGTCCTGATCCCGGGGTTCAGCATGGCGAAGGCCGTGACCGACATCTCGGGCCGCGGGGTTGGCATGGATGCCGTCAAAACGAAGGTCGAGGCCCTGGGAGGCCAGCTGGACCTCGTCTCCAGGCTGGGGCAGGGGACGCGGGTCTACGTCCGCCTGCCATTGACGCTCGCCATCGTGCTCTCGCTGCTCATCAAGGTGGGGAACGAGACCTACGCCATCTCGCTGGAGAACGTGGAGGAGACCATCCTCGTCAAGAAGGAGAACATCAAGACGGTGCACGGCGCCCCGGCCACGCTCCTGAGGGGCGAGGTCCTGTCGCTCAGCGACCTGGGGAACGTCCTGGAGACCGAGATGGACGACGCGGATCGCGACGAGTATCCCGTCGTCGTGGTCAAGATCGGCAAGAGCAAGATCGGCTTTATCGTGAACGAGCTGATCGGCCAGCAGGAGATCGTCATCAAGTCCCTGGGGCGGTTCCTCTCCAAGATCAAGGGAATAACGGGTGGGACGATCCTCGGCGACGGCAACGTGGCCCTGATTTTGGACGTGGCGTCCTTTTACTCGACCAAGGGGTAGGTAGCGCATGCTTGATCTGAGCTCATTCAATTATCTGCAGCTGGACGCCATCCGGGAGGTCGGCAACATCGGCACGGGCAACGCGGCGACCGCGCTGTCCAAGCTTTTGGGCCGCATGATCGATATGGACGTCCCGAAGGCGGAGCTTGTATCCATTTACGAGCTGGCCGAGCATTATGGGGACCCGACGGAGCTCATCGCCGCCGTCTTTGTCCGTTCCCTTGGGGATTTTGGATGCAGCCTGATCTTCATCCAGAAGGAGGAGGACGCCAAGATGATGGTGGACCTGCTGCTGAGGCAGCAGTTCGGGGACGCCGTCCCGCCGGACCTTCCTCAGGAGATCAGCGACAGCGCCTTGACGGAGGTTGGCAACATCATCCTGAGTTCCTTCCTCAACGCGATCAACCTCCTCATCGGGACGGAACATCAGATCTCCGTCCCGGGCGTAGCGCACGATATGCTGTCCTCGATCCTCGACGTCGTGGCTTCGATCTTCGGGCAGATGGGCGAGATGGCCCTGGTGGTGAACACGGAGCTCCACGTCGAGGGGACGGACGGCGCCACTGGGTCCGGCAACATTATCATGCTGCCGGACCCTGATGCCCTGGAGCTTTTGCTGAGAAAGTTGCAGGTGCTGTAGCTATGGCGATGAATTCCTTCCACGTGGGGATGGCCGACCTGGTGGTTGCCAGCGCGCCTGCAAAGCTGATCACCCTGGGACTGGGTTCCTGTATCGGTCTGGTGCTCTTCGATACGACGGCGAAGGTCGCGGGGATGGTGCATATCATGCTTCCCGACAGTCGGGGGGCCAAGTCGCTGGAGAAGGTAGGGAAGTTCGCGGATACGGCGGTGCCCGCCCTCATGGACGCGATGATCAAGAAGGGGGCCTCCAAGTCCCGCATGAAGGCGAAGATCGCCGGCGGCGCCCAGATGTTCGCCGTGCCCGGGGCGCAGACGGATTTCCTCGCCGTCGGGGCCCGCAACGTCAAGGAGACGACGGATATGCTCTCCAGAATGAGCATTCCCCTGGTTGCCTCGGACACGGGGGGCAACAAGGGGCGTACCGTGGAGTTCTCCACGGATACCTGGATGCTGACGGTCAAGACCCTGGGAAAGGGCACAACTGAAATTTAGTTTCCGTGGGGAGGCCTTGTAGAAAATAGTTGTTTTCATGGACCCCTTATCGGATCCCTTCCGTCGGGGCGGAACAGGAGGGGGATGCCCTTGAGCGTGGATGCCTCCGACGCCGCGCTGTGGGAGGAGTATGTCGGCTCGCCTACGGCCGCATGTCGGGAACGGCTTGTTACACGGTATCTCCCGCTGATCAAGTACGTGGTGGGAAGGATGGCAGTCTCTCCACCGCAGGGCCTGGACTACGAGGATCTCTGGAGCTTCGGGGTCTTTGGGCTGTTGGACGCGATCGATCGTTTCGACCCCGCCAAGGGTTTCTCCTTCCGGACTTTCGCGGTGCCCCGAATCCGTGGCGCCGTCCTGGATGAGCTCCGCAAGTGCGACTGGGTCTCCCGGACCGGCCGGGAAAAGCTGCAGAGGTTGAACCGGGCGGTGGAAAAGGTCCTCAGGGACCGGGGCGCCTTGCGCGACGAGTGGGTCATGCAGGAGATGGGGGTCGACGAGAGGGCCTACTATGAGACCCTCGAGCTGTCGAGCCGGAACTACATGGCCTCCCTCGACGAGGTCCTGTCCCTGGAGGACGGGGACGTCTCCCTGGAGGGCATTCTCTCCGATGGCAGGGACGGGGCCGCCGAGCTGCTGGAACGGGAGGAGGAGCTGGAGCAGCTCGTCAACGCGCTGCGTCGGCTTCCCGAGCGGGAGGCTCAGGTGTTGTCGCTCTATTATTATGAAGGGCTTGCGCTGAAGGAGATAGGCCGGGTCCTTGGGGTGACGGAGTCGCGTGTTTCCCAGATTCATGGTCACGCGCTCTCGGCCCTGAGGGCGATCCTCAAGGCGGAGCAAAACGAAACTTAGGGGACGCTGATTTAAGGAAGCGCTGAGTTAATTGGGCGATAGTTTGCCCTTTGTTCTTATATTGCTGCTCCCTCGATTTCCGGCGCGAGGCGCTGTGGAGGTTCTCGGGGACGGCGAGGGAGGGTGCGGCCTTGTACGAAGGTGTCCTGAAGCTGGAGGCGAACGATCAAGGGGTCTGGGTATCGGCCCTGAAGGAGGGGATCTCTCAATCTGAGGTGCTGGCGTGCCTGAGGGAGAACGGGGTGCGGAAGTTCGACATGAAGCTCCTCGAGGAGTTCCTTAAGCTCAAGAGCCGGAGCCCGTTCCGAATAGCTCCCCGGGACCCCCTGCAGGAGAAGGACGCTCAGATCCTGATTCGTCTCGCAAGGGACAAGATGTCCGCCACGGCGTCCCTCGAGGCCCCTTTTTTTACCAAACCGTGGCCTTCCGAGCAGGACGTGAGGGATGCGCTGGCCCAGAAGGGGGTCGTCTTCGGCATTGACGATGGGGCGATTGCGGACCTGATCCAAAAAAGGGCCCTGGACAACTCCCCGGTGGTCGCAAAGGGGACTCCGCCGCGCGAGGGCGAAAACGCCAGGATCGAGCTCAAGATTGACCCCGACAGGCCCCTGGAGGTGGACGAGAACGAAAGGGTGGATCACTGGAACCGGAGCACCCTCGTCAACGTCGCCGCGGGGCAGGAGGTCGCGGTGAAGCATCCGGCCGTTCCGGGGGAGAACGGGACGACGGTGATCGGCTCCGTGGTGAAGGCGGCTGCCGTGAAGGACATTGCGTTTCCCGCTGGCAGTGGCCTTGTTGTGGCCGAGGGAAACGAGCTCTCCCTGGTCGCGGCCACGGACGGGCAGTTGGTGTGGAGGGACCGCAAGCTGACTGTGATCCCCGAGCTGGAGATCAAGGGGGACATTGACTTCGGCGTCGGCAGCGTGGACTTCACGGGGGCCGTCAGGATCAAAGGGGCGGTTCGGGAGGGGTTCCATGTCATCTCCATGGGTGACATCGAGATCGGGGAGATGGTCGAGGGCGCCCATGTGGAGAGCCGCGGCAGCGTGACCGTCCATGGCGGGGTCCGTGGGATGTCCAAGGGGCTTGTCCGTGCGGATGGGGACATCACGCTGGGCTTTGCGGACCAGGCGACCCTCTTCTGCGGAAACCTCTACGTCAAGAATGCCATCCTTCACAGCCGTGCCACCGTGCAGGGGGCCGTGATTGTCTCCGGAGGGGGCAAGGCTCAGATAGCGGGAGGTCGGATTGAGGCCGGCGCCGAGGTCTCCTGCCAGATCCTGGGGAGCGAGATGGGGACGCGCACGGAGATCGTCGTCGGCATTCCTCCTGACCAGCTGGAACGCCGGCGGACCCTTCAGTCCGAGATCTCCCAACATAAGGAAAACCTGGAGAAGCTGGAGGCCAATCTCGTGTTTCTGAAGAAGCTCGAGGCCGCCGGCCAGCTCGACGACCAGAAGCGCGCGATCATGGTCTCGGCGACGAAGATGAAGTTTCAGCTTCAGGCCGCGCTGAGCCCCCTGAAGGATGAGCTCGCGGCCCTCGAGGAAAGCCTCAACGCGGTTCGAAACAAGGGCATCGTTCGGGCCCGAGATGTCTGTTACCCGGGGGTTCTAATCTCCCTGAAAGGGGTATCCTACGTGGTTCGGGAGGCGTGCAAGTTCAGCTCCTTCGTCGTGGAGAACGGGACGGTGGTGTTGAAGCCCTTCGATTATCAGCTCTGACCTCTCCTCGAGTCCTTCGTCTCAGGAGAAATGAGAAGCGGAAAGAAACGGCGTGTCCCAATCCTTTGTGACGCGCCGCGTTCGGTAGGGAGGTGTTCCTATGGTCCAGCCGATAAGCCTTTTGATGGCTCATTTCAACGTCGAACACAGCGCCCAGATGTCCCGGGATGCCATTGCTGCGGCCCAGCAGACCGCCCAGGGGCAGGAGGTGGTGCAGGAGAGCGTGAGGCGCACCCAGAGGGTCCAGGCCAGCCTGGCCGCCGCCGAGGTGCGGAAGGTGCGGCGCAGGGATGAGGACGAGGAGGGCGAGCGCCGGCGGGACCAGGAGCGGGAGGAGAAGGGGAACTCCTTTCAAGCGTCGGCGCACCCCGGCGATGACGGGGAGGTAAGGGAACTGAAGGGCGAGAAGACCCCTAAGAAGTCCTTCGATTTCTACGCCTGAGTCAGGCGTGTGATGCCTCCTGCGCGTTCTTGGGAGGGGGGCCGGCCGAGAGGCTGGAGGGTTTGAGGGGACGGACGGTTTGAGGTTATGGAAGGAGAGAACGGATGGCCTCGGCAAACAACAACCTGGGTTATGTCTCCGTCGAGGGTGCGGAGGGGCAGTTTCGCGGGGCCTCCCTCGTCGTGGACCAGCGGGGCATACCGATGGATTTCCGCTACACGGACCCGATACGCCCCTCGCGCCTGGAGCGCATCCTCTACGGCAGCGCGCTGGACGTCTATCTGCGTGAGGAATTGATCCTGCAGAGCCTGTTGGGGGCGGTGGAGACGAGTCCGTCGCTCTGGATCTGCAATGAGGGCGACCTCTTGGAGCCCCTGAAGACGGCGGGCAAGGGGAGGGCCATCTTCCTGGCTCCTTCCGCCCATGCCCCGCTCGAGGCCGCTGGGGCCGTGGAGCCCCTGGGTGGGACGGAGGTGCTGCTTATCCAGGCGGATTCCGTCAGCGCCCCCCTTCGGGCCTCCTTTTCCCACGGCACGCGGCCCGACGAGATCAATCAGGTCGTCTCCCTGCTGGTGGAGGCGGCGAGGACGATGGAGCTCCTGGAGCCCTTCGGACGGATCGAAAAGGCGCTGCTCTCCCTGAAGGAGGAATAGGGCTCCTTGTCCCTGGCGGAGATCCGGGAGTATTTCTCGCGTCATTTCCTGGGGAGGGTCCGGGTGAACCGGTGCGATCCGCCCTTGCCTCCGCCGGAGTGTCGTCTGCTGCGGCGCGTGGTGGAGACGCATCCGATCCGTACTCGGATGAGGGTCCTGTCCGCGGAACTCTTCTCCGTCGGCGGTATGAGCTGTTCCCATCGGGGTTTTCGTTTTTCCTCCCAGCTCGTGCGGGTGAGGGGAAGCCGCATTGCGCGCTACGTGCCTCAGGAGATCGCCGTCGGGAGGGTGAGCCTCCTGTCCGTGCGCGTCCTTTCCGATTTGGGAAGGGTTCTCAAGCTCCCCCAGGAGCGTGAGAACCGCCTGCAGTGGCAGCGCTCCCGTCCCAGGGCTCCTGGGGAGATGGTCTTGGCCTGGTACGGCCCGATCGTGGAGGGAGCCGTCGTGAAGCTGGCCCTGAACAAGCAGCGGGGAACGCTCCTTATCTGGTATAATCCTCAAAGCAGGCACTTCAATCCCAGGGGGCTTTACCTGTACCGCCGTCTGGGTAAGGATGAGAAGCCCGAGTGGCGCTGGGTGTAGTGGGCGGCTCCGGGGGCCGTTTTGACAATACTCTTGGGAGGTTCGTGTTTCGAATGATTGAGGAGAAGAAGGCGGAGACTTCTTCGGTTCGCGTTGGGGATCTGGCGGAATGCACGGTGGAGCAAATAATGCCCTACGGCGCTTTTGTCCGGCTTTCGACGGGGCAGCGGGGGATGATCCACATCTCCGAGCTCTCGTTCAACTTCGTCAAGAAGGTGGAGGACGTCCTCACCCTTCAACAGAACATCAAGGCCCGCGTGATCAAGATCGACGAGAAGGGACGCATCGACCTCTCCTTGAAGAAGGTGGAGGAACGTCCCCTGATCCAGGCTCCCTCCTCCCGGGAGGACAAGGACGGCTTCGAGAAGAAGATGGCCTCCTTCCTGAAGGCCAGCGAGGCCAAGATTGCGGACCTCAACAGCAAGATGAATGCGTCGAAGGGCAGAAAGAAGCCCGGAGGACGCTCCAAGGGGTAGTCGTGTGCTGCGGGTCTCAGGGGAGGCGAAAGCCTCCCTTTTTTATAACCTTCTAAGCCCTGGCGAGCTTCGGGGTGTCGCGGGGCGGATGGAGGGGCGTCGGTTCGACCCCTCCCTGGTCCTGGGGACGGGGCCCCGCTGCCGCTTCGGCGGGGTGCGCGTCCTGGTCTGTGCGCCGCTGGCGGGGCTGCGCCCGTTCCCAACGACCTTCTGGCTCGTCTGCCCCTGGCTGGTGCGGCGGGCTGGGGCGGTCGAATCCGCGGGGGGCGTTCGGGCCCTTGAGGATTGGCTGGCGCGGCGGGCCCCGGAGGCGTGGCGGCCCTACAATCGGGAACACCAGCTCCTGCGGATAAAACTGATGGACCCACAGGAGCGGAGGCTGCTGCGCCGCTTCCGCCCGGCGGTCTGGGAGCGTCTGAGGCTTGCGGGGGTCGGAGGTATCCGTTACGGGGACGAAATTCGCGTGAAGTGCCTCCATCTCCAGACGGCGTCGTGGCTCGCGCTCGCGCGGCATCCCGGCGGACCGTGGCTTGCCGGGGAGGGACTGGGCGGGGACTGCGGTGGGGTGATGGCCCATCTGTGTGAACGGGGCCATACGCGGGGAAGTATAGGGAGGGAAGGCCGATGTGGAAGGGACGCTTCGATGAGGACACCGCCCTGGTGGTACAGCGGTTCAGCCAGTCTCTGGACCTGGACTGGAGGATGGCCGAACAGGATATCCGAGGCAGTATCGCCCATGTGAGGATGCTGGGGGCTGTGGGGCTTCTGGAGCCCGGCGAGGCCCTGAGGGTCGAGGAGGGGCTGGAACGCGTCCGGGACGAGATCCGCTCGGGCAGCTTCACGCCCTCCGAGTCGCTGGAGGACGTTCACATGAACGTGGAGCACCGCTTGACGGAGATAGAGCCCTCGGGGGCACGCCTGCATACGGGACGCAGCCGAAACGACCAGACGGCTACGACCGTGCGGCTGTACCTCAGGGACAGGCTGACGGACCTTGAGGGGGCTCTGCTGGATTTTCTGGCCGTCCTCCTGGATTGTGCGGAGCGTCATCGGCTGGTGATCGTCTCGGGCTACACGCACCTCCAGCAGGCGCAGCCCATCTCGTTGGGGCATTACTGGATGGCCTGGTTCGAGGCTTTTCTCAGGGATTGCGGCCGTCTCGAGTTCGCCCTGGACGCGCTGAACGAGTGCCCGCTGGGGGCCGGGGCGTTAGCGGGTTCGACGCTGCCCCTGGACCGGGAGATGACGTCGCGCCTGATGGGCTTCGACCGCCCGACGCGCAACAGCCTGGATACGGTTGCCCAACGCGACTACATGGCGGACTACCATCACTTCGCCTCGCTCTTCGCCGTGCACGCCTCGCGCCTTGCGGAGGACCTGACCCTCTGGAGCACGCAGGAGTACGGCTGGCTGAGGCTGCCGGACACCTTCTGCACGGGGTCCAGCATGATGCCGCAGAAGAAGAACCCCGACGTCCTGGAGCTGCTCCGCGGCAGGACCGGGCAGGTGCTGGGTCACATGCTGGACCTGCTCGTCACGTTGAAGGGCCTGCCCATGACCTACGACCGGGACCTCCAGGAGGACAAGCGCGGACTCTGGGCCTCGCTGGGGACGGTGGAGGCGATCCTGGTGGTCCTGACCCCGATGCTGGCCCGGACGGAGGTGGACGAGGCCGTGGCGCGGGCCGGTCTGGAGAGGGGGTTCGCCCTGGCGACGGATGTGGCGGAGTACCTGGTGCTGAGGGGCGTTCCCTTCCGCGACGCGCACTGGAAGGTCGGTCGGTTGGTGAGGTACTGCATCGAAAGGGGCAGCCGTCTCGAGGACCTGACCCTGGAGGAGTGGAGGGAGCAGATTCCGGAGGTGGAGGCGGATATCCTGGAGCTGCTCTCCCCGGAGGCCAGTGTGAGGCGCCGGAACACCTATGGCGGCACGGGCTTCGAGCAGGTAGCGCTCCGGATCGCGGAGGGCCGGGAATGCCTCTCCGAACGGCGAGACGCTTTGAGGAGGAGGCGAAAACGCCTGGAGGAGGTCCGGCTCTAACCGTAGGTGATAAAATATGGTTCTTCATACCTATTGACTGTGAGGCTTTTTATCTATAAGCTTACGAACAAGGATTGTCTTCCGAAGAGGCTATTAGTTTATGGTTACTGTTAAAGGACCATGCTAAAGGGGCATAGTGTGTTTTATTCAACTTGAGGAACATCGATTGTTTGGTGTTCGAGGAGTAATTCGGAGGGATCGCATGAACGGTAGGACCGTTTTACCCGCCTTTGCATTGGGGAGGGGGCGTAAGGCTTTTGCGTTGACTGAGGCATTGATTTTAATTGTGGTTGTTCTGGTTGCGATAGGGGGAATTTTCGCCAGCATAGGCTATGCCGTACGTATGAGGAGTGAGTCTCAGGCGGATCTTGACGGTTTCCTGATGGCTCAGTCCTGGTTTGAGGCTCTTGAGTCGGAGAGGCCTGAAAATATCAAAAATCAGTCGATGCTCAATGCAGCCGCGCTGGCGGCCACAAGGCGGTTGGGGGGCAGCGCCCTGAGCAGTGGCCGTTTTTCTGTGGGGGGGATGATCCTGCTTCCCGTGTTCGGTGGTACTCATGATGGAGCCCATCTGATTGAACTGACGATAAACACTCCCAAGATATGGGGAGGAGATCTTCGTTTCTCGCGCCGTTTCAATGTCCAGAACTCAAATACCGTTCAGGACAACGTCCATAAGCGGCGTAAGAAATAATGGAGGCGGGTGGTGATGAGACGGCGTGCGTTTACCTTAACGGAGGTTTTGATTGCCTTAATTATCGTAGGCATCGTGGGGGGTTCTATTTTTGTTGCCCTCTATTCTTTTTTTGAGTCCTACGGTCATACGGAGGACTATGCGACGGCCCGTGAGGAGATCGAGGGTGCTTTTCAAGACCTTTCCCTCACGTTCAGTAACGTAGGCATGGGGATGCCCAATAATCGCGACGACGAGGGATCCTTTGCCGTCGCGTTTTCGGAGAACGACAACGCCCCTAAGGCCTCGGTAATGTCCCTGATGGGGGAGAAGGGCGCGGCTTGGGGGGGGCCTGTGACGGTGGCCGCCGGCGAATTGCCGGGTAAGGCCGTGAAGACCTTGGATGGCGGTTATTATTCCGGTTCGGAGCTCTATTATGCCTGGGCCATACCGACGGGGGTGCTTGTCAGTTCCGATTTCGGAAAGAGAATGAGAAAGCCGGGTACGCTCTCGACTCTTGAAAACTACAATGTGCTCTCTGACGACAGGGGGTACTGGTCCGGAGACAGCTTACATCTGAAGATGATAGGAGGGGGCGCCGTTCCGGTCAGTGCGGACGGTTGGATTGTTTTTCCGTCCTTTGGCGCCCCTCTTTGGGTGAGGGCGAATACGGCGGGTCATACTGCCGTTTCGGTCGCTCCGGGGGCCCATAAGAAAAAAGTGCTCCTGGGTGGTGTCCTCTATGGGCTGGAGGAGGTGCACCGTGTTCGGGCGGCGCGGCTGCGGGTAGCCTCGGGAGATCTGATTCAGGAGCTTTATGAGACCCCGCCCCAGGATCGGCCGAGTCGTGTGAGGGTGTTGGCCCGTAATATCGTCGGGGCGTGGTTTCGCTTCAATCCCAAGGACCGCATTCTGACTTTCAGTCTGGCGGCCAGAGGGCTGAACGTTACATTGGCTGAGCGTGCTTCCGGAGTACGTCCTCGAGGGTGGCCGGCCGGAGCCCCTGAAATTAGAGAGGGAAGGAACCATCGCATTCTGGTGGAGAGCATGACTTGGAGGATACGCAATTGAACGGACGGGCGAAAAGGAGATTTTCTCTTCGGGGAGGCAGGCGTTCGGGGTTCATTTTGATAACAGCTTTGGTGATTATTCTGGTGGGGGCGGCACTTTCAGTGGGCGTTTTTGCTTTGGCGAACTCCATGCTTACGACGGATGTCGTAAATCGTAAGGGTTACGAGGAGCAGACGGAAGTTGTTCGCTACATTGAGCTGGCCAAGGGGTTCATTGTCACCCGGAATATCGAGTTGGCCTCCAGGGATGAGCCTGTGCTGCACGGGCGGGGCGGCGCCTCCAACGACTATTTTGTTGTGCGCAGGTTGGACGACCTTCAAGTCTGTATGCCCCAGGCCGTGGGGGACGTGTTGAGCCAGGATGTCCCCCTGAGTGCCAGGGGGGGGGAACGAAGGCTGCGGCTCCAGGTGTTTGACGCTAATTACAGGGTCAGCGACATTCGGTTTGCCACTACTCCGGAGATGCCTCCCTCGCTTTCTCCCCTCAGTAGGATCAGTGGGGGGAGCGGTGACGGAGACTCCTACGAAGATGAGGGGGAGGGCACGGATCCAAGTAGAAAGTCCGTATCCGGCGATGTCGTTCCCATGGACTACTATAAAAACTATGGGGCTTACATGATCCGAGTGGAGGTGTACCGCGAGGGGCAGAGTACTCCCCTGCGCCGGACGGAGGAAGCCTTTTTCCAATATGTGAAAAAGGGAACATAGAGAGTGGGGATATGAGAAAACTGCCGTTGTTTGAGCTTTTGGATTGCTGGCGAAGGACGGAGGTTTTTGAAAAGGATAAGGGGACTCATGAAGAGGATTGATAAAAGAGAATGAATAAAGGAGAATGGATAAAGGAGGGCTTTTCAATGACGTCTTTCTCCAGGGCTTTTCGCCCGAGCGTCTTGGCGTTTCTGCTTTTCTGCTGTGCCGCCGCCGAGGCGGCGCCCGAGCCGAGGGCATTTCTGAAGACCGACTACGCGTCGATAGCGCAGGTCTCCGTGCCTGCGCCCAACGTGTTGTTTTTATTGGATACGGGGTCGCCCATGGTCTTCTCGCCAAAGGGCATCATGCCTTTGAGGACGGACCACTATTCCCACTCGCAGCGCGCTCAACTGCTGAAGGAGTGCACCTATGGTTCCGGAGCTCGACCCTGTAATGAGTCATCAGCAGTAGGTTGGGGGCGTTATGGCCGGGATCTGGACAACAGCAACAACAGGATTGGGGATCCGGACTGCTATTACACCTCCGATCCCTCGAAGCCCTATTTCTTGACGTTCAAGAACGCTGCTTATCATGCGCATCTGCCCTCTGGGGTCAGTGTGGGGGACGTCATAACGGGGTATCCGAACTATCCGGGTTCCCCTTATCCCCCTCAGTCACTGCATCACAACTACAACGACCTCGTCCCCAACGACAGCCGCATGTACATGATGAAGCTGGTGCTCTGGCGGTTGACCAGCGCCGAGAACGCCCGGCTACTCTCCCGCATGAACGTGGGGATGTCTACCAGCTATCAGGAGGACAGCGTTCTTGCTGCAGGGCACTATTGGGCGGATGTTTATAAAAGGCCGAACTGGGGAAGGCGGTCGGATGTTCCCTATGGTTCCGCTCCTAGCTGGTGTATTGGCTTTGGAAACAATGGGACGGGGTCTGGGGGGAATTATTACGAGTCGCAGTTTGCAATCTCTGGCGTGAACCGGGGTCTTTATGATGCAACCAAAGATTCGCCTGCGTGGGCCAGGATAAATCGTTCTCTTCTGATGGTCCCCTTCGACAAATTCTATGTGGAGAGGGCGGGGATGCCGGGGACCTATGACCCGACGCCGAATCTAAGTAGGTTTCGGCGGTACATCGATGGCGTCGAGTCGTATAGTGGTAGTAATTTTACCAATCCCGAGCTGTTCGCCGACGGACAGACGCCCCTGTCCACGTCCCTCTACGCGCGTCCCGAGCATGCAGGGAAATATGACCGGGATGGTCATCATAGGAAAAAGCTAATCCAATACGCAAATGACCAATCTTCCCCAAAGGTCATTCAATATGGTAATGATAGAATTATCCTCAGAGAATATCCTTCTTCGGAGCACACGGAGGGGCTGACCACGGGGCAAGCCCTAGGCAGTGCCATCGACTTCTTTGCGCCGCGGACCGCTGGTGGAACCGAGGACGGCCTTGCGTTTTCCACCGGAAAAGCGGGGTATTTCCCCGTCACGGGAAGCTGCCAGAGCAACTGGGTCGTCATCTTCACGGCGGGCAACGACGAGTCCAACGCCCCCAGAACGGCGGCCGCCGCGGCTCTGGAGCTCTATAAGAACACCCTGAGAATGCGGGGGCGGGAGAAGTGGAACAACGCCTGGCGGGAAAAGGAGTATGCCATGGACAAGGGGGTACGCACGCTGGTGGTGGGGTTCGTCGACCCCGGCGCCACGGACCCCAACTCCGTCAAGCTGCGCAAATCGCTGAACGATATCGCGGCCCATGGACAGCCTAAAAGGGCAGGGGGGCAGTGGGTCAAGGACGAGACCAGGACGGCCCTGTTCGCAAACGACGTTCCCGGTCTGATCAAGGCCTTGAATGAGGTTTTCAGCGAGATTGACGCGGAGAGCCGTCCCGCTCCGTCCGGCGCGCCGCTCATTCAGCTGGATCAGGCTGCCGGCGCCACGGGGAAGCTGTTTAACGCCAGCTATACCTCCAAGGCCTTCGACCAGTGGTTTTCCCGGTTTTCCTGTAAGGTTCTGACGTTCGACACCACAACGAATGAAACCCATCTCGAGGAAAAATGGGAGGCGGGGGGCAGGATGCAGGCTGTCGGGCAGAATCGTCCGCTCTACGCTTCCGAGGGTGCTGAGGGGGATATGTCCCGGGCGGTCAGTAGGTTGAAGAGTTTTGCCTCGTCTGCGTTCCAGAGTCTTGCTCAGGTCCCTTCGAGGCCCGATGATTTCCGGAACTGGCTCATCTCCTTTCCCAGGCCGACCTCTGCGGATCCTACTCCGCTGGGGGATATGCAGAGCTCCAATTTCCTGACGGTTGGTCCGGCGAGCGACGAGGTTGTCTTTCTCCATACGAACCGGGGAACGCTGCATGTCCTGGATGTGGAGACGGGGGACGAGATCTGGGGCTTCATCCCTCCGAGCGTCCTCCAGGGACGGGCACGAGTGATGAAGTACAAGGACGGTACGGGGATGTGGTATGACGGCGACGGTAAGGATTCCCGAAGGTCCATGCCGGTGACGCTGCTGGATGGGCTGTTGACGGATGGCATTGTCTCCGAGGACCAGAAGCATGTCCTGGTGGGGACCATGGGAAATGGGGGCAACGGACTCTACGCCATGGACATCTCGACGATTCGCCCCTCGCCCGCCTTCCTGTGGGCTGTGGACAATGTCCGTTACGATACGGCGGAGACTCCTCCCATCAAGGGGGTTCGGCGCTGGGGGCTTGCTGCGGAGAATTCTTCCGGAAAGAATTTCGACTACAGCGACCTGGGACTGACAATCCAGGCTCTGAACTTTTGCAACATCTCGGAGGACTTCGGGTCGGGGCGGACCGTCGGTATTCTGCCCGGCGGAGTGGGGTATAACCTTGGCGCGGATTCCCAGGGCAAGGCCATCTTTGTCGTGAATCCCGGGAATGGACAAATTTATAAAAAACTGGATGATTCCGCTCTGATCCACCACCTCGGGAAACCGGCTCCTCTGGGCATGGCTATAGCGCCGTTGACGCTCATCAAGTTGAAGAAAGGCAACAGGATCCTGACGGAATTCTTTACGGCGGACAGCGAGGGTAATGTGTTGAGCTGCGATGTGGCGGGGAAAAATGTCTCAAATTGGGAGCTGAAGAGCCTTTTCCGTCTGACGACTGTGACCGCGAACGGAGTTCTGGAGGGAAAGCCTGTGGCGATCCCCAAGGCGCTCCTGAAGCTCCGCAGGAAGTTTTCCAGAAATTCGGTGTTGATTGGCGGCACCTGCGACGTTTTAGCCCCGGGCTCGGGAACCGATCCCACGAGAAGGGTGCATAACGAACAGCAGTTTATCTTCTGCCTGCAGCTGGGGCGTCTGACGGGTATGGAGACGACCAAAGACCTGCGGCCCCTGGTCAGCGAGGATATCAACCTTGTGTGGAAGGATCCCGGGGATATCTCCCCCACTGAAAAGGGATGGGCCCTGCGGCTGAAGGCGGAGGACAATCGCAACGAGGCTGAATTCGTGACTACCGCACCTTATTTTTACGAGGGAAAGCTGGTTGTCACTACCTATATCCCCCAGAAAGTATCTCAGGACGTCTGTGTCGTGTCCGAAAGGGGCGTAGGGCGGGTCTATATCCTGGATGTCGATACGGGCAAGGCCACCTTCAAGCCGATGTTGCTGAAGAATGTGAAACTCACGGGTGTCACGGGAGTGCGGGGGAGGCTGCTTTTCTCCGCGGAGGAAAAACGCTCGGGAGCCCTGAAGGAGGCTGAGGTGGAGTTTCCTGAGGTGCGTCGGCTGGCTCAGAACCTGCTGGAGATAAGGTTGCCCAGAGAAGGGGATCTGCCATTGAACCCTGGAAGCCCCTACGTGGATTATTGGCGCGATTTCGACTCCAGGATGCTGGATGAAATGCAGTGAAGTGAGATACGGTGAAAATTGAGAGATAAGAAAGCAAGGAAACAGGAGAGGGTGAATGGAGCATGCGAGTGATCCTGACGCGTATGTTGCTGGGTTTTGCCGCAGTGGTTTTGGTGCTTTCCGGTTTGTCCCTGTCCGCCCATGCCGTGACGGATATGGAGCTTCTCGAGGTGACGGGGACCCTTGAGCGGGTTGAGCCTGGGGAGGAAGGGACGGAGATTCTCACCCTCAATGTTAATGGCAAGGAGGCCTCCGCTCCTCTGGACCCGGGATGCTATTTTACGGATGAGGGTGGAGAGTCGATTGAGAAGAGCGATTTCCTGCGCCGCTACATGAGGCGACTCGTTACCCTTGAGCTGGAGGCAAAATCGGGGGTTGTGATGTCGTGCCGAGTGGGGTCGTGAGATCTGTCCGTTCCCTATGCTTTATCCTGGCAGCGGTTGTCAGCGTGGACGTTACCCCGGCGGCGCGTGAATATCTGCTTCAACAGGGCTGGAGCGATGTTTGGGTATCGGGTGTCTACTATACCTGACCCAAGGGGATTGATCTGCCCCTCGTGGAGGGCGGCGTGCCGGCAGACGCAGATTCGAATGCAAACCCTGGGGGCTGGAGCATCGTGCGGACGGGGGAGATAACCGTCTACGTTCCCAGAGGTAAGAGCTACAAGGATGATATCCCACGGATAATTTATTTTCGTAAAGGCGAGAATGAATGGGTGGGTATCTCCAACGAGCTCTGAACAATGAAGAGCAGGACCCTTTCATCGAGGGTCCTGCTCTTCATCTGTCTGCTTTGTTCGAGTTTGTTCGAGGATGGCCTTCGCGAACAGGGCCATGCCGGACGCCGCCTTCGGGTATTGCCGTTTCCGGCACGGGGCTGATGCTATAATGCAAAAAGGGTAAAAAGGGTAAAAAGGCGGAAGGATACAGTGAGGAGGCCGAGATGGCGGAGGACGGTAACGGTCCGCGGAAATGGAATCTCGAAGCGATATCCCCTACCGAAACAGCCTTGGCTTTCGTTATACGGGCTCTGCCGAAGCCTGTATACGAGCATTACGAAACGAGGTGAGGCATTGAGTCCAAAAGGGAAGGCTCGCTCGGCGAATACCGGGGCAAAGGACGGCGTCGAACCGCGCCACGATGACCTGCTCTGGAAGGACCTGCTGACCCGGTTCTTCGTCCCCATGCTCCGGTCCCTTCTGCCCGACTTGGCTCGCGATATCGACGACAAACGGGATGTCGTTTTCCTCGTCGTCGAAGCCGAAGCCACAGGGCTTCGCTTCGACATAAGCGAACGACACGGCATCTGCGGCTTGTAGCCGCAGAGGGCCGGTCGCCTGCTTAAAGGAATTGCGCCGACTGGCCCGCTTCACCCGTCATTATGAAGGGGGAGAGCCGGACGGGAACCGCTTTGTGGATCTCCTGGCCCAGGTTCCGCAGTTTTAGCTCAGTGTAAACGCTTTTTTTGTTTCTCTGACTCGTCGAAGCCGAAGCCATTGGGCTCCGCTTCGACGTAAGCGACCAGCACAGCATCCGAAGGCTGCGCCTTCGGATAAGCAGCGAACCAACAAGTGTAACGAGTTGAGTGAGTCGCTTAGGGGCCTCATCAGAGCTGGCTGTCTGCTTAGCAGAGGTGCAGGGCCGAGGCGGCAATGAGGACTTTCCTCTGCGGATGCACCATTACCGGGGGCTGCTGGAGGGACGTTACCGAAGGCCCGTGATCGCTTTGGCCCTTCTCATCGAGCCGTTGTCAAAGGCGCAGTCCAGCGGCGTCTACCGCTGGGAGGGCTACGGGACCAGGGTGAGCTACGAGTTCCCGGTATTCAGGATTTACACAAACGCGCCTTCTTTTGTTTCTCTGACTCGTCGAAGCCGAAGCCATTGGGCTCCGCTTCGACGTAAGCGACCAGCACAGCATCCGAAGGCTGCGCCTTCGGATAAGCAGCGAACCAACAAGTGTAACGAGTTGAGTGAGTCGCTTAGGGGCCTCATCAGAGCTGGCTGTCTGCTTAAAGCTGGACTATCTAAAAGAGATGCTGGGTTTTTTGGACAAGCGGGGCTGGAGCCATGCGGACAAGCTGAATTATTTAGTGTATCCCTACTTGCGTCGACAACGCGGCAACTGTGCCGCGTGTCGACCTAAGCGACCGGCACAGCATTTTCAGCCTTGCAGGCTGAAAAGAGCTGGCCGTCTGCTTAAAGGAGGCGAGACGCATGTATGTCATACCAAATCGCCTTAGAGAAGGATTGAATATGCTATACTAATCCTGAAAGAC